>CAZUYO010000080.1:0-10918 GCA_964624725.1 uncultured Thermodesulfobacteriota bacterium | reverse complement strand
GCTCGTGGCGCGCGTGGCGTGAGGATCGGGTCTGGAGCCGTTCCCCCCGCCTTTCCTTCCCCTTCAAGAAACACCCCCCTCCGGACGATTCGGTACCGGGAGACGCCGGGCCGTCCGGCGGCCCGGCCGGCCAGCCGAGGAGGGTTCCCCCATGCCGAAACTCGACGCCTATTTCCGCGCCATGGTCCAGCAGGGCGCCTCGGACCTCCACCTCGTGGCCGGAAATCTGCCGGCCATGCGGATCCACGGCGAGCTCAAGAAGCTCAAGGCCGAGCCCTTGACGGACGAGGGGCTCCGGGAGCTCCTGCGGGAGATCGCCCCCGAGGACGCCTGGGCCCGGTTCGAGGAGACCGGCGACGTGGACTTCGCCTACGAGCTCGAGGGGGTGGCCCGGTTCCGGGCCAACTACTTCGTGCAGAAGTTCGGGGCGGCCGCGGTGTTCCGGACGATCCCCTCGAAGATCCTGACCTGCGAGGACCTGGGGCTCCCGGACGCCGTGCGCCGGCTGGCCGGGCTCCGAAAGGGGCTCGTGCTCGTGACCGGGCCCACGGGCTCGGGCAAGTCCACCACCCTGGCCGCCATCCTCGACGAGGCCAACCGCACCCGGCGGGACAACATCATCACCATCGAGGACCCCATCGAGTTCGTGCACCAGAGCCAGGGGTGCCTCGTGAGCCACCGGGAGGTGGGCACCCACACCCGCAGCTTCGCCACGGCGCTGCGGGCGGCCCTGCGGGAGGACCCGGACATCCTCCTGGTGGGGGAGATGCGCGACAAGGAGACGATCGCCCTGGCGATCGAGGCGGCGGCCACGGGGCACCTGGTGTTCGGCACGCTCCACACCCAGAACGCGGCGAAGACCGTGGACCGGGTGATCGAGGTGTTCACGGCCGAGGAGCAGCCCCAGATCCGCTCCACCCTGGCCGACAGCCTGAAGGCCGTGGTGGCCCAGAACCTCTTTCGCCGGGTGGACAAGCCGGGCCGGGTGGCGGCCCTGGAGGTGCTCATCGTGACCCCGGCCATCTCGAACCTGATCCGGGAGGGCAAGACCTACCAGATCCCCTCGGCCATCCAGACGGGCAAGAAGCACGGGATGCAGTCCCTGGAGACCGCGATCCTGGCGCTCCTGGAGCAGAAGATCATCTCGCCCCGGGAGGCCTACGAGAAGGCGGTGGTCAAGGAGCCCTTCCTCCGGTTCCTGTCGGAGGAGGAGCGGGAGGCCCTGGGATGAGCCGGCTCCGGGTGGAGAAGGTGCCCGTGCGGGTGCGGCTCGGCCTGGCCACGGGGGCCGTGCTCGAGGGCGAGGTGTTCGTGTCGCCGGTTTCGCCCCGGGGCTCCGGGCCCCAGGAGGTGTGGGAGCTCGTGGACGAGGCCGACCCGGTGCTTCCGTTTCGCTCGGTCGACGGGAAGTTCTGTCTGGTCGGGGCCGCGCAGATCGCCATGATCGAAAGGGAAGACCCGGCCCCCGCGTCCGCCTGGACCCGGGCCGTGCCCGTGCGGGTGGAGCTGGCCGGGGGCCATGCCGTGGCGGGGGACCTCCTGCTCGAGGCCGAGGGCCGGCCCGTGGACGCGTTGCGGGCGCCGGGGGCGTGGCTCTTGGTGCGGGCCGGGGGCCGTGCCCTCTGGGTCCGGAAGGCCCACCTCGGCGCGGTCTGGCTCGAGGGCTGACGGCTCCCCCCGGGCCCGGCGCCGGGGAAAGGAGCGTGTCAGGGGGGCTCCCCGCCGGGGTTTTCGGCACCGTCCCCCCCGGCGTCGTGGCTTGCCGGGGCCACGCGCTCCACGGCCGCGATCCGGGGCCCCCCCTCGCGGGAGAGGTCGACCTCCTGCCCGGCGTCCGTCACGACCACCGGGTGGAGGGGCGCCGGGCCGGGCTCTTCGACCCGGCCCCCCTCGCCGGTGTCGAGCTGCACCCGCGCCCCGGGCCCGAGCGTGCCCAGGGCCCCGAACAGGGCCTCCACGTAGTCGAGCCGGAGTTTCCCCTGCCGGCCCAGATCGAGGAGGACGGTGGCGGCCCGGCCCGGCGGGAGCGGGCCCCGGTACGGGCGGGCCGTGCGGAGGGCGTCGTACACGTCGCACACCGCCACGAGCTGGCTCGCGGGGTGGGGCCGCCCCGTTCCGGCCGGGTACCCGGAGCCGTCCGGGGCCTGGTGGTGCTGGTAGGCCACCACGGGCAACAGGGGCCCCATCCGGTCGGCCAGGTCCACGAGCAGGGCCGCCCCGATGGCCGGATGCCGTTCCATCTCGGCGCGTTCGGCGGGGTCGAGGGGGCCCTCTTTGTTGAGCACCTCGGGACGGATGCGTTCCTTGCCCACGTCGTGGCACAGGGCGGCCAGGGCGATCCGGTCGGCGGTTTCCCGGGGGGCTCCGAGGGCGCGGGCCAGGGCCGCGGCCAAGGCGCAGACGTTGAGCGCGTGGGTGTGGGTGTAGTCGTCGTGGGCCTTGAGCCCGGCGGCGCGCACCAGGAGCCCCCCGCCGCCGGCCACCTCGCCCGCGATGGCCCCGACGATCTCCCGGGCCCGTCCGACGCCGTCGTGGCGCCGGGCGGCGAGAAGCGCGAGCACGGTCGCCACCTCCTCCGTCAGGGGGGCCGGATCCGCGGCCGGGATCCCGGGCGCCGGCCCGGAAGCGGTGCCCACGGCGACCGAGCCCATCCGGATCCCCTCGAGCCGTCCCGACGGGGTCTCGCCCCGGGCCAGGGCCTCGGCCCAGGCCTGGAGCGCCTGGGCGGGGGTCCGGGGGGCGAAGTGTACGGCGTCCCATCCGATCCGGGCCTGGGCCTCCAGGGCCTCCCGCAGGCCCGGGGGCGGGTCCACCGTGGCCCCGTCGGCCACCACGTGGGAGCCCACCAAGGCGATCCGGCGCTCGGACCCCCGGCCGAGTTCGGCCGTGGCCCGGGCGGCCGCCTGTGCGATCCGCTCGTTGCCCGGCGGGTAGGTGCGGGCCATCCGGAACAGGATGCCCAGGTCCCGGAGGAACGGATCGGTCCGTCGGTGGCTCACGGCGTCCCCTCGGTCTCCCGGAGGGCGCGGACGGCAAGGTCCCGTTCCTCCGGGGTTCCGGCCCGGCGAAGCTCCTCCAGGAAGCGGCGGGCCTCGTCGGTGCCCACGCGGCCCAGGGCGAGCACGGCCTCCCGCCGGACCTTGGGGTGGTCGTGCCGGGCGAGGGCCCGGAGGGCCGGCACGGAGCGCGGGTCCCCCCGGTTCCCCAGCACGATGGCGAGGTTCCGGGTGACGTACCACGGGCCCGCGCGAAGCCGCGCCACGAGGCGGGGGGTGGCGGCGGGGGAGCTCCCGGAGAGCACCCGCACCAGGAACCGACGGGCCGCCATGCGCTGCTCGGAGGCCAGGGCCCGGAGGGCGGGGGACAGGAGCTCCTGCTCGTGCTGGCGAAACAGGGCGCACAGGGCGTCGCGGCCGGCCGGATCCAGACGCCGGAGCCCGTCGATTCCCTCCGCGAACAGCCGGGGGGCGAGCCGCCCCACGGCCTCGGCGCAGCTCGGGATCCGGCCGGCGGCCTCGGCGAGCGAAAGGGCCCGCGGAAGATCCCCGGCCTCCAGGGCCCCCTCGATCCGGGCCACCAGCCGGCGGGCGTCCAGGTCGCCGCTTTCCACGAGGGCCGCGGCAACGCGGTCCAGGTGCTCCTCGGGGTCCTCCGCCAGTTCTTCCGCCGGCTCGGGGCGGGGCCTCGCGGCGGCGGCCCGCTCGATCTCCCGCGCGTACCCCGCATCCATGAACCGCTCCTCCCGGAGGTCCAGGAGAAACGTCTCCACGGCGCGCAGCACCTCGGTCCCGGCCCCGGCGCCGGGCGACCGGCCCCGCAGGGCTTCGAGCACCTCGTCCACGGTGCCCCGGTAGAGCCGCCGGTACACGTCCGCGAGCCGCTGGGTGTCGGCCCCCGCGATGCGCACGAGGGCCGCGAGGATGTCCAGGAGCCGCTCGGGTTCGAGGGAGGGGAGGAGGGCCCCGACCAGTTCGCCGCCCAGGGCCCCCTCCTCGCCGGCGGCGTCGAGGATGGCCGCCACGTCCTCGGGGGAGAGTTGGCGGCCGAGCTGCTCGAGCCGGGCGGTCACGGCGGCCCGGTCGTCCGGGGGCAGGGCGGCAAGCGCCGCGTCCAGGCGTTCCCGCTCGGCCCGGAGCAGCGCGGCCCACCGTGCGGGCAGTTCCGGGAGGCCGTCGGCCGCGGGTGCCGGCCCGCGCGCCGGTGGCCCGGAGAGGAGCCACGCCCACACCGCCTCCCCCCGCGCCCCGTCCGGGCCCGGCGGGCAGGCCTGCCGGGCTTCCTCGAACCCCTCGTGGACCCTTGCCAGATCGAGGGGACGAACCGAAACGCCGGCCACGCCCGACCGGGCGATGTGGGCCACCAGGTCGGCGCCCGCCGCCTCCCCCAGTTCCCGGGCGAAGGCCAGGAGGTCCCCGGGGGTGACGGAGGGGGCCATCTCCAGGGCCCCGATGCGCCGGCCGTGGAGGAACGCGGCCAGTTCGGCCGTCCGGGTCCGGGGGCCGCCCCAGAACGCGTCGTTCCAGAGCACCCGGTCCGGCGCGATCCCGAGGCGCAGGGGAAGGCCCAGTTCGTCGGCCGCCCGGAGGGCCCGGCCGGCGGTCTGCTCCAGGGCGGGATGGCCCTGCGGGTACACCCGGACCGTGCGCACCAGGGTGAGGAGCCCCCGGCACAGCCTTTCGAGGGAGGGATGGAGGTCGGTCGCGGTTCGCACGGGCCTGGCGGTGCTCCGATTCCGAGACGGTCGCGGAGGTTTCGAAGTACGATCGCTCCGGCGGCTCGTTAGGCGGGGTCCGGGGCATGGGGCCTGCTGGAGCCCCGCGCGTCGCTCCGGCCGTGGCCGGACGCGGCACTCCCGCACGGCCGGAGCCAGTCCCCACCCCCGTCCGGCAATACGTTTGAACGCATGAGTACGTATCGGCAGGCGGGGGCGCGAGGTGGAGTCCCGCGGGGCGGGCCGGCGTGCCGCGGTGCGGCGGGATGTGGTAGATTGCACGCCCCCAAGGAATTCCGGCGTTCCGGAGGTCTCCCATGACGGACTGCGTGTGGATCTATGTGACCGTGCCCAGCCGGGAGGAGGGGCTGCGGATCGGGCGGGCCCTGGTGGAGGAGCGGCTCGCGGCCTGCGCCAACGTGCTCCCGGGTTTGACCTCGGTGTACTGGTGGGAGGGGGAGGTCCAGGAGGACCCCGAGGCCGCCCTGGTCCTGAAATCCCGGGCCGACCTCGTGGAGCGGCTCACCGAGCGGGTGCGCGAACTCCACCCCTACTCGTGCCCCTGCGTGGTGGCGCTTCCCATCGCGGCCGGAAACCCCGCCTTCCTCGACTGGATCCGCGCCGAAACCCGGTGACCCGGCCGTGGAGTTCCTGGCCGACCTCCACATCCACTCCCGGTTCTCCCGGGCGACCAGCCGGTCCCTGAACCTCCCGGAGCTCCACGCCTGGGCCCAGCGCAAGGGGCTCTTCCTCGTGGGCACGGGGGACGTGACCCACCCGGCCTGGTTCGCCGAGCTCTCCGACCAGCTCGTGGAGGCCGAGCCCGGGCTCTACCGCCTGCGGGACCCCCTGGCCCGGGAGGCCGGCGCCGGGGTGCCCCCGGCGTGCCGGGCCCCGGTGCGGTTCGTGCTCCAGGGCGAGGTGAGCTGCATCTACAAGCACGCCGGTGCGGTGCGAAAGGTCCACCACGTGGTGTTCCTGCCCCACCTGGAGGCCGCCGGCCGGTTCCTGGCGGCCCTCGACCGCCTGGGGAACGTGCGCTCCGACGGCCGCCCGATCCTGGGTCTCACGAGCCGCCAGGTGCTCGAGATCCTCCTGGAAACCGCCCCCGGCGCGTTTCTCGTGCCGGCCCACGTCTGGACCCCCTGGTTCTCGATCCTGGGCTCCCGCTCGGGCTACGACGCGGTGGAGGCGTGCTTCGAGGATCTGGCCGGCGAGGTGTTCGCCCTGGAAACCGGGCTCTCCTCGGACCCGGCCATGAACTGGCGGGTCTCGGCCCTGGACCGGTTCGCCCTCGTCTCCTCGTCCGACGCCCATTCCGCCGCCAACCTCGGCCGGGAGGCCTGCCGGTTCGACCTCGATCCCTCCTTCGGGGCGTTGCGCCGGGCCCTCGAGGCCCCGGGCCGGCCCGGGCTCCTGGGGACCCTCGAGTTCTTCCCCGAGGAGGGCAAGTACCACCTGGACGGCCACCGAAAATGCGGGGTGCGGCTCACGCCGGCCGAGACCCGGGAACTCGGCGGCCGGTGCCCCGCGTGCGGCGGCCGGCTCACGGTGGGGGTGCTCCACCGGGTGGAGGAGCTCGCCGACCGGCCCCCCGGGGCGAGGCCGCCCGGGGCGAAACCCTTCCAGACCCTGGTCCCCCTGGCCGAGGTGGTGGCCGAGGCCCTGGGGGCCGGGCCCCGCACGAAGCGGGTGGGACGGGTTCTGGAACGGCTCGCCCGGGAGGTGGGGCCGGAGCTCCCGATCCTGTTGCGGGCCGACCCCGGGGAGGTGGCCCGGGCGGCCGGCCCGGTGGTGGCCGAGGCCGTGGGGCGGGTGCGCGAGGGCCGGGTGCACGTGGAGGGGGGCTACGACGGGGCGTTCGGGGTGGTGCGGATCTTCTCACCCGAGGAGCGCCGGGAGATCGAGCGGCAGGGCGTCCTGTTCGCCCCCGGGACGGCCGACGAGCCACCGCAGGGGGGGCCGGTTCCGCCCGCCGCCTCGCGGCCGCCGGAGGTGTTCGTCCCCCGGTCGGCGGACCGGGCCGGCGGCGGCCTCGACCCGGACCAGACGGCCGCCGTCGCCGCGCCGGCCGGGCCGCTGCGGATCGTGGCCGGGCCGGGCACGGGGAAGACCCGAACCCTGGTGGAGCGGATCGCCCGGCGGGTGGCCCGGGGGGAGGTGGACCCGGACCGGGGGCTCGCCGTGACGTTCACGAACCGGGCCGCAGATGAGCTCGCCGGGCGTCTGGCGGGGGCGCTCGGCGGGGTAAAGGTCCAGGTCTCCACATTACACAAGCTTGCCCTCGAGATCCTAAGGGAAGCACCTGAGACCGCGGGGCTTCCGGACGGATTTCGCCTCCTCGACCGGGACGAGGCCCTGGCCGTGTTCCAGGAGGCCACGGGCCTGGGACGGCGGGAGGCCGCCGCGGCGGCCGAGGCCCTGAGCCGGGCCCGCCGCAGCGGGGCGCCCTTGGATGCCGGCCTGGCCGAGGCGGCCCGGGCCTACGAGGCGGCGCTGGCCCGGCGGGGCGCCCTGGACCTGGACCAGCTGGTCCTCCGGGCGGCCGAGGCGCTGGAGGCGGACGGGGCCCTCCGGGAGGCGTGGCGGGCGCGGGCCGGCTGGGTGGCGGTGGACGAGTTCCAGGACCTCGACCCGGTCCAGTACCGGCTGCTCCGCGCGCTCGTGCCGCCCGGCGGCGACCTCACCGTGATCGGCGATCCCGACCAGTCGATCTACGGGTTCCGGGGGGCGGACCCGGGGCTGTTCGACCGGCTCGCCGCCGAGGATCCAGGGCTTCGCACGGTGCGGCTCCGGCGCACCTACCGGTGCTCGCCCGAGATCCTTCGGGCCGCCGGGGCGGCCCTGGGCCGGGACGGCCTCGTGTCGGAGGCCCCGCCGGGGCCGGCCGTGCGGCTCGTGGACCTCGCGACCGACCGGGACGAGGCCGCGTGGATCGCCCGGGAGATCGAGGGGCTCCTGGGCGGGACCTCCCACCGGAGCCGGTGGGGGGCGCTCCAGTCGGCCGCGGCCCACGGGTTCGGGGACGTGGCCGTTTTGGTGCGCACCCGGGCCCAGGCGGCGGTGATCGCCGAGGCCCTGGAGCGGCAGGGGTTTCCGGTGCAGGCCGGCGAGGCCGTGGGGCCGGGCTGGCGCCGGGTGCGCGACCGGCTGCGGCGGGCCGATCCGGGGGCCCCGGCCCTGGACGCCGCCCGCGCGGCGCTGAAGGCCGAAGGGGTGGACCCGGAGGGGGCGGGAGCGGCGGCGTGGCTCGCGGCCGCTTCCGGCTGCCGCACGGTGGGGGAGCTCCTCGACCGGGCCGCCCTGGCCGAGGCCGGCGACGCGTACCGGCCCGGGGACCGGATCGCGGTGCTCACCCTCCACGCCGCCAAGGGGCTCGAGTTTCCCGTGGTGTTCGTCGCCGGGTGCGAGGACGGCCTCCTGCCCTACCGGGCGCCCGGGCGGGAGGGGGACCGGGAGGAGGAGCGAAGGCTCCTTTACGTGGGCATGACCCGGGCCCGGGAGGTGCTGGTGCTCACCCGGGCCCGGGAGCGCCGGCTCTACGGGGAGCGGCGCCGGCCCGGGGAGAGCCCGTTCCTGCGGGGCGTGGCGTGTGTGGAGCGGATCTCGGTGGCCGGGGGACCCCGCCCGCCCCGGCAGCTCACCCTGTTCTGAGGCGGGGCCGGGGGGAGTTCACCCCCGCGAGGGAAGAACCGGGTCAGGAGCCGGCGCGGGCGCGGATGTCAGGTGTCAGAGGACAGAGGACAGAGGACAGGGTCGTTCTGACCCCCGTCCTCTGAACTCTGACCCCTGGCAGGGGGACCGGCTGATACACGGACGTCTCAGGGAATGTCAGCCGCCTCGCCGCCAAGCAGCCCAGCCGCCCAGCGGTCGTCCCGCCCCTCATCCCTCCGCCGGTTCGATCTCCACGGGGTGGGGTTGGCCGTCGGCCGGCACCACCCGCCGGGCCGAGGCACCGGGGCCGGCCTCCCGCCACCAGGCGGTCTCGTCCGCCGGCCCGACGTGGCCGTAGCCGTCGGGCAGCACCGCGGCCCGGGGGTGGAGGCCCTGGACGACCCGGGCCGGGAACCGGGCCTCTCCGGCTCCGGACCGGACGAGCACCTCGGCGCCGTCGGGCACCCCGGCCCCGGCGGGCAGCCAGGCCTCGGCCTGGGGGGCGATCTCCCGGCCCCGCCGGGTGCCCGCGTAGGTGCGGGGGAGCACCGCCGGGGCCTCCACACGGGCGTGGAACCCTTCGGCCGGCGGGTCGGGGAGCGCCAGGCGCTCGGCCAGCCGCGCGGGAGCGAGGGGATTCGGGGCCTTGGGCTCCTCGGCCACCCACACCCCCCGGCGGGCCAGCGCCTGGAGGCTCCCCGGGCCCCAGGATTTGCGGAGGAGCCCGTCGAGCACGCCCCGCACCGTGGCGGGCAGCTCGGGGCCCGGCCGCCGCCGGGCAAGGGCCAGGAGCACGTCGGGGATGCCCCGGGCCTCCCCCAGCGGCCGGGGCCAGGGCTCGAAGAGCGAAAGGTGCTCCGAGGCCGGGTCCTTGAGCTTGTCGGGCTCGGAATCGGGCCGGGTGGCCGGCTGCTGGAGGGCGAGGTACGGCCGGCCGTCGGGGAGCGCGCCCTCCACCAGGTCCCAGCTTTCGTACGCCGTGGCCAGGGGCAGCACGAGATCCGCGAGCCGGGCCGTCTCGGTCAGGTGGGTGTCGAGGGCCACCACGAGCCGGACCCGTTCGGGGTCCGCCAGGGCCCGGGCCACGGCCTCGGGCCGGGGGCCGTCGTAGGCCGGGTTGGCCTCGGCCGCCAGGTAAAGGTCCAGCGCCTCTGCCCCGCCCAGGAACGCCTCCCACCAGGCGGCAGGCGTGCTCTCCACCCGCACGGGCGCCGTGAAATACGGCCCCCGGGCGGTCTGGATGCCGCCGGGGCGGTTCACGTTCCCCACCAGGTGATTGAGGAGCGCGGCGGCCGCGGCCTCGGGCGTGCCGGGCACGGCCACGGCCACCGAGGGCCGGCGCCCGGCGAAGGTGAGCGCCATGCGCCGGAGGCGCTCGGGCCCGATGCCGGTGCGCTCCGCCACGGCCCCGGCGTCGTAGGGGCGAAGGGCCGCGGCCAGGGCGTCGGGGAACTCCGGCGTCCGCTCACGCAGGAACTCGGCGTCCACCTCGCCCTCGTCCCAGAGGATGCGCGCCATGCCCAGGGCCACCCAGGCCGCCGCGCCGGGGGGCACCGGGATCCACTCGCACACCGAGCCCGTGGCCCCGACGGCGTCGGCGAAGAGCACCGCCCGGGCCCCCCGGGCCCGGGCCTCCACGAGGCCCCGCACCAAGGGCACCTGGAACCGGCCGTCCAGGATCGGCGCCCCGATGAGGTACACGGTCTCGGCCCGCCGGAGGTCGGGATCGGCCACGGGCGCCCCGTAGAGGTCGGCGTCGGACTCGGGGCCGGGCCGGCCCGGCTGTCGGCGGTCCAAGAGCACCCGGTCCCACCCGATCCGGTCCTGGAGGTCGCCCGCCAGGAACCGGTCCATGGAGAGGTGCAAGACGGCCCGGCCATCGAGCGCCGCGGCGATCCGGTCCAGGGCCGCGGCCCAGGAGATCGGCTCCCAGCGGCCCGACCCGCGGGGGCCGACGCGCCGGAGCGGGCGAAGCACCCGGTCGGGGGCGTAGAGCCGCTCGAGCTCGGCGTAGGCCCGGGCGCACAGGCCCCCTTCGTTGGTTGGAGATCCCCGGTTCCCCTCGATCTGCACCACCCGATCGCCGTCGCGAGACGCGATCACCGCGCACCGCGCGGGACACATGCCGCACAGGGTCGGGATCGGGTGCCGGTATTTTCTTAGGCTCCGGTGGGGCGCGGCGCCCCTGGCCCGGACGCCCCCGAACGCGGGGAGGGCGGCGCCGGCCGCGCCGGCGGCGCCGAGTTTCAAAAACGACCTGCGGTCCCAACGGCTCACGGGGCCCTCCTCCTCGCAGCGGGGCCGGGATGCCGGCCGGCGGACTTTGTGGGGGTTGGCACGAGGTTCGTAGGGTACGGGGGGGACGGCGGCGAAGTCAATTCCGGCTGGGCGGCTGGGCAGCTAGGCAGCTAGGCGGCTAGGCGGCTGGGAGGCTGGGCGGCTGGGCCGCCACGTCCCTTTCGTCCCTAAGGTCCCTTCTGTCCCTCAACGACCTGCGACGAACGGCCTTTGGCTGCCCGGCCGCCTCGCCGCCTAGCCCGGAACGGAGTCAGC
>CAZUYO010000079.1:0-10998 GCA_964624725.1 uncultured Thermodesulfobacteriota bacterium | reverse complement strand
TCGACCCCTCACGCATTTGAGCGAACCCTGCTTCAGTCCGACCCCGCTTTCGCCGATCAGGAAGATCGGCGGTGCATCCTTTTTTCCTGCGAGGAGACCATGGCACGAGAGAAGAAGACGAAACCCACGGAGGCCGGGAAGGCCTACGTGAAGAAACTCGACTTCGCCCGGAAGATCCACGAAAAACTCGACGACGGGGCCCTTCTGGCCCTGTGCGAGTACTACGGCGAGGACGAGGACGAGGACGAAGCCGGGTAGGCCCTCGTTTCGGCCGGCGCCCGCGCGAAACGGGCCGCCCCCGACCCCGGGAGGCGGCCCGTTCCCGTCCGAACCCCGCACTCGTTACAGGTCGTACCCCCGCTCCTCGTGAAGGGCCAGGTCGAGCCCCTGGACCTCGGCCTCCTCCCCGACCCGCAGGCCGCAGAGCCCGTCGATCACCTTGAGGATCACGAAGGTGGCCACGGCGGTGTAGACGAAGGTGGCCACGACGCCGACCACCTGCACCCCGAACTGGCTTCCCACCGAGGAGATCCCCTGGGCGAACCCCAGCCCCCGGAACACGCCCAGATTCGGGGAGCAGAAGATCCCCGCCAAGAGCGTGCCCAGCATGCCGCCCACCCCGTGCACCGGGAAAACGTCGAGCGAGTCGTCGATCCCGAACTTCTGCTTCACGAGCAGGGTGGCGTTGAAGCACACGAACCCGGCCAGGATCCCGATCGCCAGGGCCCCCATCGGCCCCACGAAGCCCGAGGCCGGGGTGATGGTCCCGAGCCCGGCGACCATGCCGGTCACCACCCCGAGGACGCTCGGCTTCCCGAACTTCTTCCACTCGCAGGCCATCCAGGTGAGGGCCCCGGCCGAGGCCGACATGTGGGTGGCCACCAGCGCCATCCCGGCGTTGGCGTTGGCCGCCAGGGCGGAGCCGGCGTTGAACCCGTACCAACCGACCCAGAGCATGCCCGCCCCGGCCACGGTGAGGGTCATGTTATGGGGGGGCATGGGCGTGTCGGGGAAGCCGCGGCGCTTCCCGATCACCAGGGCGCACACCAAAGCCGCCGCGCCGGCGGTCACATGCACCACGGTGCCCCCGGCGAAGTCGAGCAGGCCCATCTTCCCGAGCCAGCCCCCGCCCCAGACCCAGTGGGTCACCGGGGCGTACACGACCGTGACCCAGAGCACGGTGAACCACAGGACCGCCGTGAACTTGGTGCGCTCGGCGAACGCCCCGATCACGAGCCCGGGCGTGATGATGGCGAACGTGAGCTGAAACATGGCGAACACGGTTTCCGGGATCGTGCCGCTCGTGCTCTCGAGCCCCACCGACGCGAACAGCGCCTTGCCGAGGCCTCCCACGATCCCGCCCAGGTCGGGGCCGAACGACAGGCTGTAGCCGTACACGAGCCACACCACCGATACGACCCCGCTGATGGCGAAGCACTGCATGAGCACGGACAGGACGTTCTTGCTCCGCACGAGGCCCCCGTAAAAGAGCGCGAGCCCCGGCAGGGTCATGAAGAGCACCAGGGCCGTGGACACGAGGATCCAGGCCGTGTCGCCCGTGTCCACGGCCTGGGCGGCCCGGGCCGGCCCGGCCGCGAGAAGCAGCGCCCCCGCCGCCCCCGCCACGGCAATCCCTCGTCGCATGCGCATCGGTTCTTCTCCTCCCTTGGGAAACGGGATCAAAGGGCCTCGGGCCCGGACTCGCCGGTACGGATCCGGACCACCTCCTCCAGGTTCGTCACGAAGATCTTGCCGTCCCCGATCTTCCCCGTGCGGGCCGCCCGGGTGATCGCGTCGATCACCCGGGGCACCAGTTCCGCGTCCACGGCGATGTCGAGGCGCACCTTGGGCACGAAATCCACGATGTACTCGGCCCCCCGGTAGTGCTCCTTGTGGCCCTTCTGCCGGCCGTAGCCCTTGACCTCGGTCACGGTCAGGCCCTGAACCCCGATCTCCGACAGGGCGTCGCGCACCTCGTCCAGCTTGAAGGGTTTGATCACGGCGATCACCAGTTTCATGCGAGCCTCCTTGTGCTACAAGTTTGTCATTTCATGGCCCCGAGAAATACAACTTTGTCACTTGCCGCCCCTGGCGGCCCCGGCCCACCCGGGGAAGGGCCGCTGGAAAGCACGTTTCGTGCCGCCTGGTCTCAAGGCACAAAAAAACCCGGCGGAGTCCGCCGGGTTCGTCGGTCGAGGGGAGGGGGTCAGGCCGGGGCGCTGTGGGCCGCCCCGGGGTCGTTGTCCCGGGGGTCGGGGCGCATCCGGGCCACGGCCTGGAGCTCCGGGGGGATGGCCTCGTGGGGTTCCACCCGCCACTCCACGCCCAGGGAGAACTCGGCCAGCCGCCGGATCACCTTGCGGGACTCGCCCGGGTGGAGCCCGATGGCCACGGCCACGTCGGTGAAGTACTCCGACTCGAGCCAGGCCCGGGCCTCGGCCCGGCGGGCGGGGTCGGCCTCGGGATCGGCGTAGGCGTCCCGCACGGCGTGCTCGATCACCGCGAGCCACAGCCTCTGCTCGGGGGAGGGATCGGGCACCTGCCGCCGCAGGAGCCGCATGGCCCAGGTGGCGGCGCGCCGGGGGTCCATGGGGGTGTGGGCCTGGTTGCTCACGGCTGTTCCTCCTTCGGGGACAACGAAGTATATCATAGATTGCCCACATTAGAGGAGGATGAAAAGCGCGTGAGGAAACCCTGAAAAATTTTCCTCCGCCGGGGTATCCCGCCTTACCCGCTGCGTTCCAGCACCCGCCCCACCAGAAATCCGCCGACCGATCCGTAGGCCAGGCCCGTGGCCGCCCCCAGGGCCACCACCGTCCAGTGGGCGTCGGGTACGGCCCGGGCCAGGGTGAGGCCGGTGGCGAGCCCGGCCGCGCCCAGAAGGCCCGAGCCCGACCGCGGCCCCGGGAACGCCCCGACCGCCGCCCCCAACACCCCCCAGATGGCGGCCACCAGGGTCATGTACCCGGCGACCTCGAGCCGGATCCACAGGGAGTCCACCGACAACACCATCCCGAGCACCCAGGGGATGATCGCGGTCAGCAGGCTCACCCCGGCCGCGGCGCCGAGGATGAGCCCGAAGCTGGCCCGGATGGGCCGGCTGATCGGTGCCATGGGTTTTTCACCTCCGTCTCGCGGTCTCCGGTCGTCGGTCGGCCGGCCATCGCCGGGAAGGCGCTCGGCCGCCCGGCGGCCTGCCCGTCCCATTCTGCCCGAAGTCGCGGGCGCAAAAAAAGGGCGTGCGGCCCCGGCCGGAAACCGGCGGCCGCACGCCCTCGGGTCCGCAGGCTACCCTTACCGGGCTTCCTGGGGATAGCGCAGGCTTTCCACGAGCTCCTGCACTTCCTGGGGCGGCTCGTGGGTGAACTTCGACACCACCCACATCACGATGAAGTTGAGGATCATGCCCACGGTGCCGATGCCCTCGGGGCTGATCCCCAGCCACCAGTGCTGCGGGTTGTTGGCGGCCGGGTTCACGAACTTGAAGTAGATGATGTAGGCGGCGGTGAACACGATGCCCACCACCATGCCGCACATCGCGCCTTCCTTGTTCGTCTTCTTGTTGAAGACCCCCATGATGATGGCGGGGAAGAACGAGGAGGCCGCAAGCCCGAACGCAAACGCCACCACCTGGGCCACGAACCCCGGCGGGTGGATGCCGAACCACCCGGCGATCACCACCGCGAGCCCCGCGCCGATCCGGGCCCACATGAGCTCGGCCTTCTCGGAGAGGTCGGGGTTGATGATGCCCTTCATGAGGTCGTGGGAGAGCGACGAGGCGATCACGAGCAGGAGCCCGGCCGCCGTGGACAGCGCCGCCGCGAGACCGCCGGCGGCCACCAGGGCCACCACCCAGTTGGGCAGCTTCGCGATCTCGGGGTTCGCCAGCACCATGATGTCGCGGTCCACGTAGATCTCGTTCTTGGAGTCGGTCAGGGCGTTCGTCACGACGAGCTCGCCGTACTTACCCTTGGCGCCTTCCTTGAACTTGGGTTTGCCCTTGAAGGGCTTGCCCGGCGCGTACTGCATGATGCCGTCGCCGTTCTTGTCGACCCAGGCGATGAGACCCGTCTTCTCCCAGTTTTTGAACCAGCTCGGGGCCTCGGTGTAGGCCTTGCCGTGCACGGTCTTGATGAAGTTCGTCTTGGCGAAGGCGGCCACGGCCGGGGCCGTGGTGTAGAGGATCGCGATGCACACCAGGGCCCAGCCGGCCGAGGCGCGGGCGTCGCGGATCTTGGGCACCGTGAAGAACCGGATGATCACGTGGGGCAGCCCCGCGGTGCCGACCATGAGGGCGAAGGTGATGAAGAACACGTCGATGGTGGGCCGCTTGCCGGCGGTGTAGGCCGCGAAGCCCAGGTCCCTGTGCAGTTGGTCCAGCACGTCGAGCAGGTATTTGCCCTGGGCCGAGGCGTCGTGGAGCACCTGGGCCCCGCCGGCGCTGATCTTGCCCCCGAACCCGAGCTGCGGAATCGGGTTACCGGTGAGCATGGCGGCGATGAAGATCGCCGGGATGAGGTACGCCACGATGAGCACGCAGTACTGGGCCACCTGGGTGTAGGTGATGCCCTTCATGCCGCCGAGCACGGCGTAGATGAACACGATGGCCATGCCGATGACCACGCCGGTGTTGATCGGCACCTCGAGGAACCGGGAGAACACCACGCCCACACCGCGCATCTGGCCGCACACATAGGTGAACGAAACGAAGATGGCGCATACGATCGCCACGGCCCGGGCGGTGTTGGAGTAGTACCGGTCGCCGATGAACTGGGGCACCGTGTACTTCCCGTACTTCCGGAGGTAGGGGGCCAGGAGCATGGCCAGGAGCACGTACCCGCCGGTCCAGCCCATGAGGTACATGGCGCCGTCCCGGCCCAGGAACGCGATCAAGCCGGCCATGGAGATGAAGGACGCCGCGCTCATCCAGTCGGCGCCGGTGGCCATGCCGTTCAGGATGGGGTGCACCTGCTTCTCCGCCACGTAGAAGTCGCCCGTGGTCGCGGCCTTCGCCCAGATGGCGATGCCGATGTAGATGGAGAAGGTGATCCCCACCATTACCCAGGTCCAACCAAGAATACCCATGGATCACTCCTTATCGAAAAGACCAGGTGACCCTAGTCCTCGTGAACCCCGTATTTCCGATCCAGATTGTTCATCAACTTCACGTAGACGAAGATCAGGATGACGAAGATGATTTCCGAACCCTGGTTCGCGAACCAGAACCCGAGTTTGAACCCGCCGATGTGGATGGCGTCGAGCCCGTCCACGATCAGGATGCCGCACAGGTACGACACGGCGAACCAGATGGCGAGCAGGATCGAGATGTACCTGAGGTTTTCCTTCCAGTAGGCAACCAGCTGTTGTTTTCGCTCCATGGCGAACGTCCTCCTTACCTGTGTTGCGTGGGCCTGCACACGACAACCTCTCTCCTCTTCTTCCCGGCGCTCCCTCCTTTCCGCCGCAGGTTTCCGGGCGGCGACCGGCCCCCCCGAGACGGGTTGCGGTCAAACGGCGTGTCACCATAGAGGCACAAAGGTACAAACCCGGGTCGGCCACGTCAAGCAAAAAATAAATCGTGTTTGATATGGCGGCCTGGCGATTGGCCAGACGAAACCCGCCCGGCCCCGGCGAACCGCGGGTTGCCCCCAACCCCGGAAAAAAGCATTGAGAAATCCGGCGGTTTCGGCCATGATGCCCTGGACACCAGCCGGAGACGGGCCATGCGAGAGGAAGGACTCCTGTTTACCCCGGTGCGGGAGGTGTGCAAGGGGCCGGTGGTGACCTGCGATCCCGACACGGAGGTGGTCGCGGCCGCCCGGCTCATGGACGAGCGGGGGATCTCCGGGGTGGTGGCGGAGGAAAACGGGGTTCCGGTAGGGGTGTTCACCGACCGGGACCTCCGGCGGCTCGTGGCCCGGGCGGGAGGACAGCTGGGCGGGGTGCGGGTGCGCGAGGCCATGCACTCCCCCGTGCTCACGGTTTCGGACCACGCGCCGGCCTACGAGGCGGTGTACCTCATGGCCCGCCACAACATCCACCGGCTCCTGGTGGTCGACGCGACGGGCCGGATGGTGGGCGTGATCACGGGCACCGACATCCTCGGCCTCCAGACCAACAGCCCCCTGTACCTCCGGGACGAGGTGGCCCGGGCGCGATCCCTGGAGGATCTCAAGCGGGTGAACGCCCGGGTGCCCGAGATGGTACGGTTCGCGCTCCGAGCCGGCGCCGGCACCCGGGACCTGGTGGGGTTCATCTCCCAGTTCAACGACGAGGTGTCGCGGAAGGCCGCCGAGATCCTGGAGGCCGAGGGCGTGGAGCTTCCGCCCCGGGCGGCCTACCTGGTACTCGGCAGCGAGGGCCGGGGGGAGCAGACCCTCCGGACCGACCAGGACAGCGCCGCCGTGTTCGCCGACGACCTGGACGAATCCAGCCGGTGGGACGTGGAGCGGTTTTGCGTGCGGCTCGTGGAGACCCTGGTGGAGATCGGGGTGCCCCCCTGCCCCGGGGGGACCATGGCCTCAAACGCCCAGTGGCGGCACCCCCTCTCGGAGTGGATGGCCCTGGTGGAGCAGTGGATCACGGTGCCCACCGGGGAGCACATGGTGAACTTCGGGATGTTCCAGGACCTGCGGGCCTTGTGGGGCGACGCCTCGCTGGAGCGCCGCATCAAGGACCACATCCTGGAGCTCACCCGGCGCCACAGCCTGTTCTTCCCCCGGGTGGCGAAGAACATCGTGCGGTTCCCCCCGCCGCTCGGGTGGTTCGGCCGGATCCGCACGGAGCGACGGGGAAAAGCCAAGGGCCGGGTGGATCTCAAGAAGGCGGGGATTTTCGCCCTGACCGAGGGGGTGAGCCTGCTCGCTCTGGAGGCGGGCATCCTGGACGGCACCACCTGGGACAAGATCGAGGCGCTCCGGGAGCGCGGCGTCATCACGGCGGCCGAGGCGGACCGGCTCGACGACGCGTTCACCACCCTCGTCGGCTTCCGGCTGCGCCACCAGGTACGCAACCTCTCCGAGGGCCGCCCCCCCGACAACTACCTCGACCCCCTGCGGCTCACCCCCCGGGAGAAGCACGAGTTCAAGCGGGCCCTGGAGGAGGTGGGCTGGTTCCTCCAGTACATCCGGAGCCGGTACCGGCTGGATTTCATCCGATGAGGCGGTCGTCGGTCCACGGTCATCGGTCTTCGGTCAGCGGAAAACCGGAACCGGCCGCGCGGCCCGCCCCCTAGCCGCCCAGCCGCCTAGCTGCCTAGCTGCCTAGCCGCCCAGCCCATCTCACTCGCTCATGCTCTCCAGGAACTCGGCGTTCGACTTGGTGCCCCGCATCTTGTCGAGCAGGAACTCCATGGCGTCCACCGGGCTCAGGGGCGAGAGCACCTTCCGGAGCACCCACACCCGGTTGAGCTCGAACGGCGGGAGCAGGAGGTCCTCCTTCCGGGTGCCGGAGCGCTGCATGTCCACGGCCGGGAACACCCGCTTGTCGGCCAGGCGCCGGTCGAGGTGGAGCTCCATGTTGCCGGTGCCCTTGAACTCCTCGAAGATCACCTCGTCCATGCGGCTGCCGGTGTCGATGAGCGCGGTGGCGATGATGGTGAGGCTCCCGCCCTCCTCGATGTTCCGGGCCGCGCCGAAAAACCGCTTGGGCTTGTGCAGGGCGTTGGAGTCCACGCCGCCCGAGAGGATCTTGCCCGAGTGGGGCACCACGGTGTTGTAGGCCCGGGCGAGCCGGGTGATGGAGTCCAGGAGGATCACCACGTCCTTGCCGTGCTCCACGAGCCGCTTGGCCTTCTCGATCACCATCTCGGCCACCTGCACGTGGCGCTGGGCCTGCTCGTCGAAGGTGGAGGAGACCACCTCACCCCGGACCGACCGCTTCATGTCGGTGACCTCCTCGGGCCGCTCGTCGATCAGGAGCACGATGAGGAACACCTCGGGGTGGTTCGTGGTGATGGCGTTGGCGATCTGCTGCAGGAGCACCGTCTTCCCGGTGCGGGGCGGCGCCACGATCAGACCCCGCTGCCCCTTCCCGATGGGCGCGATCAGGTTCACGATCCGCATCGAGTAGTTGGTGGGGTCGGTGGCCACCTCGAGGTTCAGGCGCTCGTTGGGGTAGATGGGCGTCAGGTTGTCGAACAGCATCCGGGCCCGGGCCTTGTCGGGCGGGTCGCCGTTGATGCTGTCCACCTTGAGCAGCGCGAAGTAGCGCTCCGAGTCCTTGGGGGGCCGGATCTGGCCGCCCACGGTGTCGCCCGTGCGCAGGTTGAACCGCCGGATCTGGCTCGGCGACACGTAGATGTCGTCGGGCCCGGGCAGGTAGCTGTAATCGGGCGAGCGCAAAAACCCAAACCCGTCGGACAGGAGCTCCAGGGTCCCCTCGGCGAAGATGCTCCCGTTCTGCTCCACCTGGGCCTTGAGCAGGGCGAAGATGAGGTCCTGCTTCCGGAGCCGGTGGGCGTCGTCGATGCCCAGGTTCTCGGCCATCTCGGTGAGTTCCGCGATGGGCTTTTCCTTGAGCTCCTGGAGGTGCATGGGAACGGCTTTCGTGCCTTCCTGGGGCGCACTGCGACGCCCGCCTCTGCGTTCGGTGTTTTTCATGGTCTCGATGGGTGTGATGATGGGTTGGTTGTCGGGTTCGCGGTCGGGAAAAACCGAAATGGGTGATCGTTCGGGGCGAGCCCGCCGGAACCGCACCGCGCACGGCTCCACGGCGGAGCTGGAGATTCGGAACACTCAGAACTGGTGACGTTTCGGATCCGCCGAAATCGGCTCTCTGCGGCGCGTTACCGATCCCTGGGAGTGGGTCCAGACGGGGAAGACCGGAAGGGCGATGGGATCTGAACGTTTCGAAGTCGCGGCTTTTCTAGCGGTTCCGGCCCCGTTTGTCAACCCCAAAAGCGCCGGTTGTGGGCCCGGATGCGCCCGACCAGGGCCGCCACGGCCTCCTCCAGGCGCTCGGGCGGGCCGCGGTTGTCGAGCACCACGTCGGCCCGCCGGGCCTTCTCGTCGATGGGCATCTGGGCGGCCAGCCGCTGCCCGGCCTCCTTTTCGGCCAGACCGTCCCGGAGCATGAGCCGGCGCAGTTGGAGTTCCGGGGGAACGTACACCACCACGACCAGGTCGAACCGGCCCTCGGCCTTGGTCTCGAACAGCAGCGGCACGTCGTACACCACCAGGGCCTTCGGGTCGGCGGCCACCGCCTCCCGGACCCGGCGGTCCACCTCGGCCTGGATGCGGGGGTGGAGGATGCGGTTGAGCCGCTCCCGGGCCTCGGCGTCGGCGAACACGATCCGGCCCAGGGCCTCCCGGTCCAGCGACCCGTCGGGCCGGACGACCCCGTCGCCGAAGGCGGCGCGGACCGCCTCGAGGCCCTCGGTACCGGGCTCCACCACCTGGCGGGCCACCCGGTCGGCGTCGATCACCACGGCCCCGGCCCTCGCGAACGCCCGGGCGGCCGTGGATTTGCCCGTGGCGATCCCGCCCGTGAGCCCCACGAGCCGGATCGGCCGGCGCTCGGGCCACGACCGGATCACGGCGCCCCCCATCCGGCGAACGCCAGCATCCGGCCGGCCTCGCCCCGGGCCCGGTGGGAGAAGAACGCCCCCGAGCACCCGGTGCACCCCCCGACCCACTCGATGCGTGGGGGGGGAACCCCGAGGCCGGCCAGTTCGGCCGTGACCCGCCGCCGCAGGTCCACGAACCACCGCTCCCCCCGGCGCCGGGCCCAGGGCCCCCGCCCCAGCGCCTCCACCACCTCTTCGCCGACCTCGTAGCAGCAGGCCCCGATGGCCGGTCCCACGGCCGCGAGGAGCTCCCCCGGCGGCACCCCGAGGGCGCCCACGGCCGCCGAGACCACCCCGGCCGCCGTGCCCCGCCACCCGGCGTGGATCACCGCCACCCGGCGGGTCGGGGGGTGCACCGCGATCACCGGCACGCAGTCGGCCGTGCGCACCCCCAGGAGCACCCCCGGCTCGGGTGCCCCGGCCCAGGCGTCGGCCTCCGGGACGGGCGCCGGGTGATCCGGGGGCACCACCGCCGCGCCGTGGACCTGTCGCAGCAGCCGAAGCCTCCGCCCCCCGGCCGCCCCGGGCCAACCGGCCGGCGGCTCCGGCGCAAAACTTCCCGCGCTCCGGGTCGTGAACCCGTGGACGAGACCGGGCACGGCGCCGAGCCCCGGGGCCCGCAGCCACGCCTGGGAACCCGGCCCCGGTTCGGGTATGCTGGCCCCATGGTGCATCGCGCGATTCTCCTTTGGGTTGCGGCGTGTTTCGCCGCCTCGTCCGCCCTGGCCCTGCCGCCCCCGCCCCGGCTCGCCGACCTCGTGGGCGAACGGCTCGAGTTCCGGGTGCGGTGGGGCGTGATCCCGGCCGCCCGGGCGAGCCTCGAGGTCCTCCCCGGCCCCGGCGGCACCGTGCGGTTCCGGGCCACGGCCCGCACCCTGCCCTACATCGACACCCTGTACCCCGTGCGAAACCGGGTGGACTCCACCGTGGCCCTGGGGAGCCTGGTGCCCCTGCGCTACTTCAAGCGCGCCAAGGAGGGCTGGGGCGATCCCCGGGAGGTGGAGGTGCTGTTCGATCCGGAGCGGGGCACGTCCCGGTACTTCCGGAACGGCGACCTCAAGAAGGAGCTCCTCGTCCCGCCGGGGGTCCAGGACCCCCTGTCGAGCTTCTACGCCTACCGCACGCGCCCGGTGCCGGACGACGCGCCGGTGCATCTTGACATCACCGACGGGAAGAAGCTCGTCACCGGCACCGTCGCGGTCCTCGGCCGCGAAACCGTGGAGACCCCGGCCGGCCGGTTCGCCACGGTGAAGATCGAACCCAAGATCGAGGGGATCGGCGGCATCTTCAAGAAGAGCCCCGGCGCCCGCATTTTCATTTGGCTCACCGACGACGCCCGACGGATGCCCGTGAAGCTCCAAAGCGAGGTCATCGTGGGCTCGTTCACCGCGGAGCTCACCGCGACCCACCCGCCGCCCGGTCTAGCCCCCCCT
>CAZUYO010000078.1:0-11032 GCA_964624725.1 uncultured Thermodesulfobacteriota bacterium | reverse complement strand
ACGTCCTAGCGTCCTAACGTTACAACTCCCGGTGGCACTGGAGGCACCGGCCGGCTTCCCGCCGGGCCGAGGCCGGGTTGAACCCGAGCTCCACCTCCCGAAACCCGTCGCGCCGCTGCCGGAGGGACACCTTGGGCATCTCCTCCCGGATCCGCTCCTCGGGCGTCTCCCGGTGCCCCGGGAACGGGCGGCGCACCCGCCGGTCCCGGAACCGCCACGCCGGCACCCGCTCGGGGGCGAGGTCGGCAAAGATGGCGAGCGCGGCCCGGCGGCCCTGGGCCATCGCCCCAACGGCGGTGGCCGGCCCGCTCACCGCGTCCCCCCCCGCATACACCCGGGCGAGGCTCGTGCGCTGGGTATCGGGATCCACCCAGATCCGGCCGTCGGGCTCCCGGCGCAACCCCGAGAGGACCGGATCCGAGAACACGCGCCCCTCGACCCGCTGGCCCAGGGCCGGAACCACGGCGTCGGCCTCGAGGGTCCAGTCCTTCCCCTCCACGGGAACGGGGCGGGGCCGGCCCGAGGCGTCGGGGGGGCCGAGTTCCATGGTGCGCACCCGAACCTCCAGGGCCTCCCCCTTCCGTCGGATCTCCGCCGGATCCGCGAGGAAGTGGAACCGCACCCCCTCCCGCACCGCCTCCTCCACCTCGTCGGCCCGGGCGGGCATCTCGTCCCGGCTTCGGCGGTACAACAAATGCACCTCCTCGGCCCCCAGCCGAAGGGCCGTGCGGCACACGTCCATGGCCGCGTTCCCGCCGCCCACCACCACGACCCGGCGGCCGAGGGGGGTCGGCGCCGCGCCCTTCGCCCGCCGAAGCACCTCCTGGAAGTCGCCGCACAACTCGGCCCCGGGAATCCGAAGCTCGATCGACCGGGCGGCCCCGACCCCCAGGAACACGGCGTCGTACTCGCGCAACAGATCGGCCAGCGCGATCCCCCCGGGGCCCACCGGCGTACCGGGCCGGAACCCGACCCCGAGGCCCCGCAGATCCTCCAGTTCCTCGTCGAGGATGTAGGCCGGAAGGCGATACTCGGGGATCGTGGTCGCGAGCCTCCCCCCCAGGACCGTTTCCGCCTCGAACACCGTGACCGAGGCCCCCAGCACGCTCAGGTAGTACGCGCAGGCCAGCCCGCTCGGGCCCGAGCCCACCACGGCCACCTTGAGCCCCCCGCCGTCCAGGTGGACGGCCCCCCCCGCCCGGGCGCCCCCCCTGCGGTCCCGCTCCCGATCGGCGAGAAACCGCTTGCACCCGTTGATCGCGATCGGCTCGCCGTCGATGCCCCGCACACAGGCCGTTTCACACGGATGGGGGCAGATCCGGCCGATCACCCCGACCAGCGGCACCCGGGTGCGCACCAGGCCGTATCCCTGTTCCAGATCGTCGTCGAGGATCAGTTGGAGGTAGTCCGGGATGGGAAGCGCCGCGGGACAGGCCCCTTGGCAGGGCGGACGACGGGCGGAAGGGCCCCACCGGGCGTCGGCCCACGACACGGCCAGCACGAACCCGGCCGCCCCGGCGAGAAACAGGTGGCCGTAGGAGAACCCGTTCCACACCGCGAAGACGAGGCCCAGCGCCAGGGGGATGAGGCAGGCCAGCACGAGGCCCGTGAGCCAGCGGCGCTGGTAGATCTGCCCCAGGCCCGCCGCCACCAGCGACATGCGCGCCGCCCGGGGCCGCAACCGGTGGTCGGCCACGATCTCGAACAGCAGGCGGTCGCGCCCCCGAAGCCGGCCCGCGCACGTCCGGCAGCGGAGCGCTTCCCCCTTGGGCTCGATCCGGCAGAGGCTACAATCCCAGTATCGTTCCATGCGCTCGTCAAGGTTCGGGTATGACGGGATCTGCCCTCCCTGCCGCGAGTCGCCCCTCGTCCCCACCGGATCGCCGCGCACGCCTTCCCCGGCCCCGGAAGGGGGGCCTACCACTTCTCCACGTAGGCGTACGCGTTGTGATTGTGAATGCTTTCGTAGTTCTCGGCCTCCACCGAGAACCACGTGACGTTCGGGTCGCGCAGGAGCGCCTGGGCCACGTCCCGGACGATGTCCTCCACGAACTTCGGGTTGTTGTACGCCTTCTCGGTCACGTACTTCTCGTCGCTGCGTTTGAGAAGGCTGAACACCTCGCAGGAGGCCCGGCTCTCCACCATGTGGATGAGATCCTCCAGCCACACGAACTCCCGGAACCGCACGTTGACCCGCACGTGGGACCGCTGGTTGTGGGCGCCGCCGGCGCTGATGGCCTTGGAGCAGGGGCACACGCTGGTCACGGGCACCCCCACCTCGGCCACCAGGTCGAAGGCGTCTTCCTCCAACGACCCCTTGAGCGCGCAGGGGTAGCTCATGAGCGAGGTGGCCCGGCTCACCGGCGCCTTTTTCTCCATGAAGTACGGAAACCGCAGTTCCAGGTGGGCCGACACCGCGTCGAGCCGCTCGCGGATCTTCTCCAGGATCTCCCGCACGTTTCCCACCGCGATGCCGTGCCGGTGCTCGTTGAGCACCTCCACGAACCGGCTCATGTGGGTGCCCTTGAAGTGATGCGGCAGGCCCACGTACATGTTCACCGTCGCCACCGTGTGCTGCTCGCCGTGGGTTTTGTCGAGCACGGTGATGGGGTACACGATGTCCTTGACCCCCACCTTGTCGATGGAGATCCGACGGTGGTCCGTGCGGCTCTGGATGTCTTCGAGCACGGGATTAATCCCGGATGTAGGTGGCCGCCGCCCGGTTGCTCTCCCAGGCGGTCACCCGATGCACCCGAACCCCTTCCCGATCGACCCGCCGGGCCACCTCGTGGCACAGGTACTCGGCGATCCGCTCCGAGGAGGGGTTCCGCTCCCGGAACGCGGGCAGGTCGTTCAGGTAGGCGTGGTCCAGCTGGGCCAGCACCTCCCGCGTGGCCTTCTTGAGTTCCTGAAAATCCAGGGCGAGGTCGGTCGCGTCCAGGCGGTCGGCCCGCACCACCACCTCCACCTTCCAGTTGTGGCCGTGCAGGGCTTCGCACTGCCCCTGGTAGCCGCGCAGGTTGTGCGCCGCGGCGAAGTACTCCTCGATCTTCACCTCGTACATGGGCGGTCCTTGTGTGGCGAGACGGTTCGAGCGCCGGCGTCCCCGGCCCTCGTGCCCGAAAGAACGAAGGCGGTACGGTAACACTCGGGAAACGGAGTTGTCTAGTCTTCTGGGGCGGCCACCAGAAGGACCTGCACATCCATCACGTTGGTGCGCGTGGGCCCGGTGACCACGAGATCCCCGGTCTCCCGCAGGAGGGTGTAGCTGTCGTTTCGTTCCAGGAACTCCGCAGGATCGAGGCCCCGCTCCCGGGCCCGGCGGGCGGACGTCGCGTCCACCAGGCCGCCGGCCGCGTCCGTGGGGCCGTCGGTGCCGTCGGTGCCCCCGGAGAGCGCCGCGATCCCCGTCCACCCCTCGAGCGCCATGGCCATGGCCAGGGCCATCTCCTGGTTCCTCCCCCCCTTTCCCTCGCCCCGCACGGTGACCGTGGTTTCGCCCCCCGCCAGCAGGCACGCCGGAGGCGCCACGGGATCGCCCCGTTCCCACGCCTCCTGGGCCATGGTCACCAGGGCACGCCCCACCTCCCGGGCCTCCCCCTCGAGCCGGGAGGTCAGGATGAGGGGGCGATAGCCCAGGGCGCGGGCCTCCGCGGCCGCGGCTTCCAGGCTCTTTCGGTTGGAGCCCACCACCGCGTGGACGATGCCGGCCAGCCGCGGGTCCCCCGGCTTGGGGGTGTCTTCCACCTCGCCCCGGCAACCGGCCTCGATGTGGCGGCGTACCGATCCCGGCACCCGGTCCCAGACGTTTCGCCGCACCAGCACCTCGCGGGCGTCGGCGAACGTGGTCGGATCGGGGGAGAACGGCCCCGAGGCGATCACGTCGAGCCGGTCGCCGATGACGTCCGAGAGCACCAGGTTCACCACCCGGGCCGGGTGGGCCGCCGCCCCGAGCCGCCCCCCCTTCACCTGGGAGAGGTGCTTTCGCACCGCGTTTAACTCCCCGATCGTCGCGCCGGCCGCCAGAAGGAGCCGGGTGACCTCCTGGATGTCCTCGAGGGCGACCCCGGGCGCCGGAAGGCCCAGGAGCGCCGAACCGCCCCCGGACAGCACGGCCACCACCACGTCGTCCGGGCCGGCGCCGCGGACCATCTCGAGGATCCGGCGACCCGCCTCCACCCCCCGGGCGTCGGGGACGGGATGGGAGGCCTCCACCACCTCGATCCGCGCCAAGGGCAGGCCGTGGCCGTCCTTCACGCACACCAGGCCCCCGGCAATCCGGTCGCCGAGCACCTGTTCCACCGCCGCGGCCATGGGGGCCGACCCCTTCCCGGCCCCCACCACCCACACCCGGCCGGCATCGGGAAGCCGCACCCGGGCCGACGGCTCCGGCCCGGCCCCCACCTCCAGCACCCCGTCCCGGCACCGCAGATGGGCCCGCACCGCGGCCTCGGGGTCCGCCGCCCTCACGGCCGCCCCGAAGACGGCCAGGGCGTCCCGCCTCAGCCGGTCGGCGCCGCCGGCAGCGGCAGAAGCTCCACCCGGCCCTCCTGCACCTGCTTTCGCAGCCATTCCTCCAACTCCCTGCGGAACTTCCGCTCCTCCAGATAGGCCCGCACCTCACCCCGCACGTCGAGCGGGTCCTCCACCCCGAGCCGGTCCCCCTGCTCCCGGATGAACCGCAGCACCTCGGTCAGGGACACGAAGGTCATCTCCCGGCGAAACGTGAGATACTTCCGGGCCAGCACCTCCTGGCGCTGGCGCAGCCGCAGGTGCTCCGGGTCGAGCCCGAGCAGCCGGCAGAGCTCCGGGGGCGGCCGGTTGCAGCGGGTCGCCAGCGCCTCCAGCTCCGCGTCGACCTCGGCCGGCGACACCTCGAGCCGGAGCCGCTCGGCCTCCGCCGCGAACAGGCGGCGCCGCACCACGGCGTCGCGCACCACCCGGGCGGCCCCCTCGGCCGCGGGCCGGCCCTCGAGTCGGCGGATCGCGATCTCCCGGCGGATCTCGCTCCAGGTCAGCGCGTACCCGTCGATCCGGCCCACCAGGGCGTCCACGAGTTCCGCCCGCCCCGGGGTGCCCGCCCCCACCCAGGCCAGGAGGGCGATCAGCGCCGCCGCTTTTGGTAGCGCCCGACCCATCGCCGGTGCTCCTCGTAGGTGTCGGAGAACACGTGGGTTCCGTCGTTTCGGCTCACGAAATAGAGGTAGCTGACCGGGGCCGGCCGCACGGCGGCCTCCAGGCTCTCCCGGCCGGGGTTGGCCACGGGTCCCGCCGGAAGCCCCTTTCGCACGTAGGTGTTGTACGGATGATCGGTGCGCAGGTGTTCGCGGGTGAGGTTGCCGTCGAAATCGGGGATGCCGTAGATCACCGTGGGGTCGCTCTCGAGCCGCATGCCGCGGCGCAGCCGGTTCCAGAACACGGCCGCGACGAGGGGCCGCTCCTCCGGCACCCCGGTTTCCTTCTCGATCATGGAGGCCAGCGTGACCCAGGAGCGCAGATCGAGTCCCCGGGCCCGGGCCTCGGGCATCAGGGGGGCCGTCACCTCGCGGAACCGGCGCACCAAGGCCGAAACCACCTCCTCCGGCGCAAGGTCCCGCGCGAACCGGTAGGTGTCGGGAAACAGATACCCCTCGAGGGTGGGTCCCGGAAGATTCCACCGGCCCGGCGCCCCTTCGTCGTAGCACAGGGCCTCGAACCGCACCGGATCCGTCACCCCCGCCGCACCCAGCACCCGGGCCATCTCCCGGGCCGTGAGGCCCTCGGGCAACACCACCCGCACCTGCTCCACCGCCCCGCGGCCCACGGCATCGAGCACGGCCCGGGCGCTCGCCCCCGCCCCGAACCGGTACGTACCCGCCTTGGGGCCACCCGGCAGACCGGTCACCGAGAGGGCGAGCCGGGCGAGCGCGGGATGGGGGAACACCCCCGCGTCGGTGAGGAACCGCGCCACCTGGGCCGCCGTGGCACCCCGGGGGATCGTGATCCCCCCGGCCGCCGCGGGCCTCGGCCGGTCGAGCCCGGTGGCGAACCACGAGGCCGCCACCCACGCGAGCCCCGCGGCCGCCGCCACGGCGCCCCACCCCCACCGGCCGCGGTTCATGACCCCCGTTCGAACCAGTTCCTCACGAAGTACCAGGTGGTGTCCCGGTTCAGCTTGGCGATGGCCGTGGTGAGCGGCACCTCTTTCGGGCAGGCCTTCACGCAGTTTTGCGCGTTTCCGCACTCGGTGATGCCGCCGTCACCCATCACGGCCTCGAGCCGCTCCTCGGCGAGCATCCGCCCGATGGGGGAGATGTTGAAGTAGAGCGCCTGGGCCAGGGCGGCCGGGCCGATGAAGTTCGTCCGCCGGTTCACCTGGGGGCACGCCTCCATGCAGCACCCGCAGGTCATGCACCGGCTCAGCCGGTACCCGAACTGACGGCGCTTCTCGGCCAACCGGGGCCCGGGGCCCAGGTCGTGGGTGCCGTCGATCGGCACCCACCCCTTGATGCGCTTGAGGTTCTCGAACATGAAGGTCCGGTCCACCAGGAGGTCGCGCACCACGGGGAACTTGCTCAGGGGCTCCAGCACGATGGGCTGCGCCAGATCGTCCACCAGGGCCGAGCAGGCCTGGCGGGCCCGTCCGTTGATCACCATGGTGCAGGCGCCGCAGACCTCCTCCAGGCAGTTGCAGTCCCACACCACCGGGGTCGTGGCGCGGCCCTGGGCGTCCACGGGGTTTTTCTGGATCTCCTGCAAGCAGGTGATCACGTTCATGTGCTCGTAGTGGGGCACCGCGAACTCCTCCCAACGGGAGGGCGCGTCGGGCCCGTCCTGGCGGCGGATCCGAAGCCGAACCGTCCGGCTCATCCGAGGGTCTCCTTCTTGTCCACGTCGTACTTTCGCGGCCTGGGGGCGATGTATTGGATGTCGACGTCCTCGTAGTCGATGCGGGGGCCGTCGGGGGTGTACCGGGCCAACGTCGTCTTGAGGAAGCGCTCGTCGTCCCGCTCCGGGAACTCCGGCTTGTAATGGGCGCCGCGGCTTTCGTCCCGCAGCCGGGCCCCGAGGGTGATGACGTGCGCCAGTTCGAGCATGTAGTGGAGCTGCCGCGCGAAGTGGAGCGACTGGTTGGCCCGCGATCCCCTGTCCGGCGGCCGCAGGTTCGTCCAGCGCTCCTTGAACTCCACGATCCGCTCCAGGGTCTGGTCGAGCCGGTCGTTATGGCGCACCACGGTGACGTTGTCGGTCATCACCTCCCCGAGCTCCCGGTGCAGCACGTACGGGTTCTCGTCGCCGTCCATGGACCGGATGCGGTTCAGGAACTCTTCCTGGCGCTTCACCTCGAGCTCGGCCGCCCGGCCGGCCTCGCCCTCCGGGGCCTTGTCGAGGGCCCACTCCATGGCCTTCTGGCCGGCCACCTGGCCCCCGTAGATGCACGACAGGAGGCTGTTGGCCCCGAGCCGGTTCGCGCCGTGGTACTGGTACTCGCACTCGCCCGCGGCGAACAGGCCCGGGATCGAGGTCATCTGGTCGTAGTCGACCCAGAGCCCGCCCATGGAGTAGTGCACCGCCGGGAACACCTTCATGGGCACCTTGGCCGGGTCTTCGCCCATGAACTTGCGGTAGATCTCCAGGATCCCCCCGAGCTTCACCTCGAGTTCGTCGGCCGGGATGTGGGTGAGGTCCAGGTACACCTGGTTCTTCCCGTCGACCCCGAGCCCCTGGTTCACGCAGACGTCGAAGATCTCGCGGCTGGCGATGTCGCGGGGCACGAGGTTCCCGTAGGCCGGGTACTTTTCCTCCAGAAAGTACCACCGCTCGCCGTTGCGGGGCACCCAGACCCGGCCGCCCTCCCCCCGGGCCGACTCGCTCATCAGCCGCAGCTTGTCGGGGCCGGGAATCGCCGTGGGATGGACCTGGATGAACTCCCCGTTGGCGAAGGTGGCCCCCTGGGTGTACACGCTCGCCGCGGCCGCCCCGGTGTTGATCACCGAGTTCGTGGATTTGCCGAAGATCATGCCCAGCCCCCCCGTGGCCAGGATCACCGCCCGCCCCGGAAAGGCCCGCACCTCCCCCGACACCATGTCGGCCGCCACCACGCCCCGGCACACCCCGGCGTCGTCCACCACGGCCGACAGGAACTCCCACCCCTCGAACTTGGTCACCCGGCCCGCGGCCTCGTACCGGCGGACCTGCTCGTCCAGGGCGTAGAGGAGCTGCTGCCCGGTCGTCGCCCCGGCGAAGGCGGTGCGGTGGTACTTCGTCCCCCCGAACCGCCGGAAGTCCAGGAGCCCCTCGGCCGTCCGGTTGAACATCACCCCCATGCGGTCAAACAGGTAGATGATGCCGGGGGCCGCCTCGCACATCCGCTTCACCGGCGTCTGGTTCGCCAGGAAGTCGCCCCCGTAGATCGTGTCGTCAAAATGCTCCCAGGGGCTGTCCCCCTCGCCCTTGGTGTTCACCGCGGCGTTGATGCCCCCCTGGGCGCACACCGAGTGGGACCGCCGCACGGGCACCAGGCTGAACAGGTCCACGTGAAAGTTCTGCTCGGCGATCCGGACCGCGGCCATCAACCCCGCAAGCCCGCCCCCCACCACGATCACGTTCTTTCGTTCCACGGTTCTTCTCCTCTCGCCCGTGCGGCCCGTACGAACCCCCACGGACGTGTTGTCAAGATCCCTACCGTCGCTCCGGGAACCGGTGGGGTGGAGAGCCGGAGGCGGCTCCTCACGTCGCCGCGCCCTCACCGGGACTGGATCTCTTTGAAGGTCCGGCGCCTTCACCGCCGCCCCGGCGGACCGGGCTGAAAACGGCAGGAAACGGCGCGGCGAAAAGGGTGCCGCACTCGGCTCTCCGGGAGGCCCCTTGCCCCACAAAACGCGGACGACGGGCCCGTGTCAGGCGCCAGCAGCCAGAAGACAGAGGACAGGGGGGTTCCGACATCTGTCCTCTGCATTCTGCCCTCCGATACGGCGGCCGCTCCCACGGGTTGGGCGACTTGATCCCGCCGCAATCCCGAAGGTTCTTAGCCGCCTCGCTGCCGAGAAACCCAGCCGCCTGGCCGAAGTTCCATGGAACGGGGGCCCGGCGCGGGTCAGAACTGGGCCAGGGTTTGGAGGCCGTAGATCGCCAGGATCACGAACGCCGCGAAACTGACCCCCACGAACACCCGCTGGCTGTGGGTGCCCACCGTGATCCCCCAGTCGATGGCGGTGCCGAAGATCCCGTTGGCCAGGTGGAACACGGCAGCCAGAAGCCCGGCGTACCACACGGCCACGTACCACCCGGCGTCCGCGAACGCCGCCCCGTTCATCGCGGCCACGTGCAGCACGAGAAACGGCACCAGAAACAGCCCGGTGGCCCGCTGCCCCAGGTACATCCAGTTGCGCAACCAGTTGTACCGCACGTTGTTGGGCTGGGACTCGTAGGTGATGTACAGGCCGTACAGCCCGTGATAGAGCAGCGGAAGGTACAGGAACACCACCCGCAGGACCGGGCTCTCGTAGGCCCCCTCCCCGCGCACGTGCAGGCAGAGGAAATACCCCAGGAACAAAAACCCGGTGAGGCTATGGAGCTTTCGCATCCAGAACTGGGTGGACGCCACCTTTCCTACCGGCGTTTCCGCGGTCATGCCTCGACTCCTTGTGTGGCTGGCCCCGCCGGACGGCGAGGCGTCTGGGCGGTCTCACGGCGGCCCACGTCGCCGCCCCTTGCGGGCCCGGGTGTCGCGAACCGCGGAAGCGGCCCCCCGGCGTCGGCACGCCGGGCGGTCGCCTCCCCATCCGATCCCGGCGGTTCCGCCCGCCCCCCAGAGGAACCGGCTTCCGCGCCCTGGGGGCTTCCCCGCCCGATCAAAGACGAAAGCGGGCATCTTTTGCCCGCCCCGCCCGGGAGGATACTCCCCTCCCACCCCTGCGCTCAAGAACCCCGATCCGGCCTTCACAGATCCGAGGCCACAGCCCGCAGGGCTCGGGACGCCTCCTCCAGCCGCCGCGCCTGATCCGCCGGCAAGCTCTGCCGCAGGGCCTCCAGGTCGGCCAGGATCCGGCCCGCGGCCGCGCGGTTTCGGGTGCGGGCCTCGGCCGCCAGGCCGGCCTCCAGGGCCCCCAACCGGGCCTCCAGGGCGCCCATCTGGCGTCGCATGCCCCACAGGGCCGTGCCGCCGATCCACAAGAACACGAGCACCACGGCCGCCAGCACCACCATGCCGAGAAACACCCGGTCCCGCTCGGTCTCCCGGCGCGGCGACGGCGCTCCCGCGGCCGGGCTCGCGACGGCCTCCTCCACGGCTTCCCGGTCGGCCGACGCGGCCGCCACGTCGTCCGGGAGGTCCTCGTGCTCTTCGGTCGGCGTCAGGGGCTCGGTGCCAGGGGCGGCGGGTCGTTCCATGGCTCCCTCCGGAAAGCGATGCGCCGCGGCGATCCTACGGAGGCCCTCCCCACGTGTCAACGGCCGGCGGGGCCGCCATCGGGCAACAGCCCCCATCTCCGACCCAGTTCGGCAACCCACGGCGGGCACTCCCCCCGCTCCCGGAACCCCTCCCAGGTGGGATATCCGCCCCGCACCACGTACCCGACGAGCGCCAGAAACTGGTCACCACCGAACCGGTAGGGCCCGATCGCCCCTTCGTCGTTCCCGGGCCTCCACACGACCGGGATCTCCACGGCCCGGGCCCACCCTTCGAGGAGCCGAAGCGTTTCCGCCCGGTTCTCGTGGCCCCGGAGTTTTTGGCGAAAGCCGGCGGGATCCGACGGAAAGGGCCACCGGCGGTAGACCTCCCCCAGATACCCGACGAACCGCTCGCCGCGGATGGCGCCCATGAGATCCCCGATCTCTTCCCGGCTCGGGAACCGGTGGCCGGCGAGGGAGAAACGCCCCCCCTCGGGCGGCAGCGCCGAAAGCCCCTGGCAAAAATCCGAGCAGAAGAACCCCAGATCCTCCAGCAGCAGATGATCGGTCTCGATGTTGTAGAACCCGAACACGACGGTGCCGTGGGAACGGGAGGCGAAGAGCAGGGGCATGGCGACGGATCCGTTGGGACGTTGGGACG
>CAZUYO010000077.1:6530-11065 GCA_964624725.1 uncultured Thermodesulfobacteriota bacterium | reverse complement strand
CCCCCTCGGCCCGGGACCGGGGGCCGGGCCGAGGGGGAGTTCGCCTCGGGCCGGGGGGGCCGCGGCCTCGTCGTAGCGCGCGTCTTCGGTGCCGGGGGCGTCGGCCGCCAGGGGTTGGGTTCCTCCCGGGGCCCCGAACACCACGTTTCCGGCCACCACCAGAAGCCCCTCGGTGTAGTAGTCGCCGGTCACCCGGTAGGTGGGAAGGTCGGCCGGGGAGGCCGCATCAAGCAGGGCGTTGGACCGCAAGCCCGCCGGCGCGTCCACGAAGAGGAACCGGCCGTCGTGGAGGGGCGTGCCCGTGCCCGGGCCGGGCAGCGCGGTGATCTCCTGGAAGGTCGCCTCCACCCCGGTGCGGGGGTTCCGGAGCCGCCCGCCCCCCGTGGGCTCCCAGTACACCCCCCGGGCCCGGGCGAGGAGCCGGAGTCGGTCGGCGTCGAGGCGGGTGCCCAGGCCGGCCGCGGCCGGGACCCGCTGGAAGTAGTTGGGGTGGCCGGCGCTCACCCCGGCCCCCGCGCCGGCCGGGGTGAACGGCTGATCCATCTCCCCACCGGCGGCCAGGGGCGTGCCCCCGACGAAAACGGTCCCCCCGACGTAGGCGTTGAAGAACCGGTCGCTCCGGTCGGTGCCGAGGAGCGGCACCCCGGGTTCCTTGGCCAGGAGCGCCGGCGGGTCGGGGAGCCGGAGGTCCCCGACCACCAGGGCGTCGCCGCCGTGGGCCACCAGCTCGCCGTCCCAGTCGGCGAAGCTCGCGGCGGGAAAGGGCAGGCACACGGGCAGGGGCGGCACCAGCAGGGCCTCGGCCACGCAGTTTCGGTCGGCCGGATCGTCGGGGTCGTAGTAGGTGGCCCGGAGGGTCACGACCCGGTCGGCGGGGGCGAAGAGCCGCCCGCTGCCGGGGCGGTCCCCGGGGTCCTGGGTCACCGTGAGGCGCCCCTGGAAATAGGGGCTGTCGGTCGCCGGGGTGCCGTGCACGTCCGACTCGAAGAGGTCGGGTCCCTCCTCGTCGAGCACGGTGCCGTCGGCATCCACCACCTCCACCACGAGCCCGCGGGTGGTGCCGGCCGTGCGCACGATGTCGTCGGCCGCGTAGTCCCGGACGTTCTGGTCGCAGTCCTTGACCCGGAAGAACACCTCGCTCCCCTCGGCGGCGCAAAGCGGGGTGTCCTCGGCCCGCGGGTTGGCCGGCGCGGGGCTGGGGTCGTCGGCCACCGGGCTGATCCGGATCTCGGAACAGGTGGTGTCCACCGACACCGCGGTGGAGGCGCAGGCGACGCCCCCCAGGGCCGTGGCGCTCGCCCGGTCGGGCACGTAGGCCGCCACCCGGAACCGGTCGCCGCTCTGGGCCGTGCCCACGTAGAGCGGGAGCCGGGCCTCCTGGCCGGCGCCGGCCGCCGCGAAGGTGACGAGACTGCGGTCCACCGGGCCGTTGCGGTCGAAGCTGGGGCGGCCGAGGCTTCCGGGTTCGGGCTCGATCACGAGCTCCACCGTGGTGCCGGCCGGCACGCACTGGGTCACCACGACCTCGAGGCTCCCTTCGCAGGCCCGGTTCCACGAGGCGGTGGGCACCCCGGCGGCGTCGAGCACCTGGACCCCGCAGCCGGTGCAGGGATCGAGCCGGACGGGAAGATCCACGGCGGCACCGGGGTCCCACGAGGGGGTGAGCCGCACCCGGGGGAAGTGGGGAAGCCCCCCGACCGTGCAGGTGGGCGCCCGGTACGCCACCGCGAAGGTGCCGGGGGCGGCCGCCGCGGGATCGGGCAGCACGATGTCCACCGGGTCCGGGGAGAAGGCCGCCCGGTTCCCCGGCGAGGCGATGGCCCCCTGGTCGGGGGCCGGCCCGGGGCCGGGCGCCAACTCGGCCTCCACCCGTTCGCCGGTGCCGACGAGGGTGTACAGGGGATTCTCGCACCCGTCGTCCACCCCGAAGGTGTCTTCCACGGGTACGGGCGGGTCGGGGCAGTCGGTGAACGCCGCGGTGGCGATGCGGGCCGTGGGACCGGTGAGCCGCCGGGGGTGGAGCACCACCTCCAGGTCCACCCGTCCGGGCAGCGTGGGCGACGAGATCCAGGCCGGGAACCGGTTGGGGTCGGCGGGCGACCGCGTCACCGCGTATCTGCGGTGGGGATCGGTGGGCGCCTGGTACCGGATCGTGCCCTCCGGTTCGGCGAGGGTCCGCCGGCTCAGGGTGCCGAACTCGGGATCCGGGCCGATCTCCAGGTCCGCCGGGTGGGCGGCCGCATCGGCCGGGGTCACCGGCCGGTCGCAGGCGTCGAGGACCCGGTACCCGGTCTCGGCCTCGCCGCCGCAGCTTTCCACCTCGAGAAGGGCCTGGTCGAAGGAGATCCTGGCGGGAAGTCCGGGCCCGACGGCGACCCCCACGGAGGCCTGGTCCGGGGCGCAGGACCCGAAGGGGGTGAGGAACGTGGGCGGCTCGGCCGTGCGGGCCGTGACCGTGTAGGTGCCCTCGGGAAGCCCGGCGCAGTCGGGGGGCCAGACGATCTGGGTTTCGGCGTAGCCGTCGGCGTCGGTTGCGGCCTCGGCCACGGCCAGGGTTGCCCCGTGGCCCGGGGGGCCCGCGATCTCAAACCGCACGGTCCGGCCGGTTTCCGCCACGGCGCCCCGGAGCACCCGGAACCGCACCGGCGTGGTCGTGGCCCGCAGATCGGGCGCCCGCAGGCCGGGCAGGGCCGTCGCGGGTACCACCCGGGGGCAGTCCCACAGGTTCCGGGGCGTCACGGCGGTGGTCAGCCGCACCTCCCGGGCCGGCGCCCTGGCGTCGGGGCGCGCCGGCCGCGCCACCGCCCGGATCTCGATCCGGCGCACCAGGGCGTCCAGCGGAACCCCGGCCGCGAGCCGGGGGCTCGTGGAGCGGTCCACCCGGTCGAGCCACTCGTCGTCGCCGTCCCCGTCGAAATCGCCCAGGTACCGGAACAGGGGTTCCCCCAGGTCGGGGTTCGCCAGCAGGAGGGCCACGGCCTGGTCGGCCCCGCCGTTCACCTCCCGCATGAGGGTGTAGAACGGCTCTCCGGTGCGGCGGACCAGGCGGAACCGGTAGGTTTCGGCCGGCGAGGCGGCGTACGCCCCGGCCGGGAAGGTGGCCAGGGGATCCTGGGGCCCGGCCCCGGGCACGGGGGCCCCGGGGGGCTGGGCGTCGTGGTCGCCGGAGAGATCGGCCGTGAAGGTGATCTCGTGTTCGTGGGCCACCAGGAGCCGGGGTTGGCCGGCCCCCACCTCGGCGCCGGCCCCGAGGCTCGCGAGCGCCCGGGCCAGTTCGTCCACGGCCACCCGGGCGTTCTGGCGGGCGTCGGTCACGTCCTCCTGCACCCGAAACGACCGCTCCTGGGCGAGAAACGCCTGGTAGAGGAGCGACAGGAACACCCCGGCCACGGCCAGGGCCACGAGGAGTTCCACCAGGGTGAAGGCGCGCCGGCCACCGGCGCCGGTTCCCGGCGCCGGCCTCCGGGAGACCCCGTCAGTCTTCATGCCCCACCTTCCATCCCCCGAGGGTCTGGTCCGGAAGCCCGGCCCGCCGGATCTCCACCTGGGCCAGCCCGCGGCTCGGGCCCACGGCGCCCGTGGACGTCAGCCGGTAGCGCCCGGGCGCGGCCTCCTCCGCGGTCACGCTGGCGCGGCCCGTGCCCCCCGACACGGGAAAGTCCCGGTCCCAGGCGGTCGGGGTCGTCGCGTCGGCGTCCCCGGCCGGGGCCGTTCCGGCGGCCAGGGCCGCGGCCCAGGGAAGGAGCGACATCCGGTAGGGCCCCCCGCCGGGGGCGCGGTCGAGGACGAGGGTGACGGTTCCGGCGAGAAGGGAGTTCTCCGAGTCCGCCACCCGGTACGAGGCCCCGGAGGCGTCCCAGAGGGTCCAGCCGGTCCAGGTTCCGGGCGGGGACACCAGGGCCCAGGCGGGGTCCGACACCTCGACCCGGTTTCCCGCGACCGCGGGGGCCGGGAGTTCCCGCGCCAGGACGAACCGGCCCCCGGTGGGGGGCGTGGCCGAGCCGAGGACGAACCGGGCGGCGTCGCGGGGGCCGCCGCAGTCGGCCACGGGGTAGGCGCCGCCCGCCGCGTCGTAGAGGGTGAACCCGACGTAGGGGCACGACAGGGCGTCCCAGGGGGCGGGCGGGACGATGGGGGTGGCCACGGGTACCTCGACGGATCCCGGGCCGAGGGAGGTCGCGGTCCCCAGCTTCCCCCACCCGCGGGCCGCGTAGTAGCGGGCCTCCTCCAGCCCCGCCTCGGCCACGTAGGCCGCGGCGGCCGCGTCGCGGTCCCGGGCGCTGATCTGCACTTCCAGCGTCGTGGACTGGATCGCCGCGGCCCCCAGGAGGCTCAGGATCGCGAGCAGCATCAGGGTGGCGGCCAGGGCGAACCCGGCCCGGGAAGGGGGGCGTGGGGGGAATCGCGGATTGGAGGTGCGTTCGGCCGGTTGCATGGCCTCCCCGGAGGTGCGATACGGCGGGCCCCGTTCCGTGGGGAGGATTCGGCCGGTCCTGGCGGGTCCGCCGGCGGTCCGGGAACCCTACCACACCGAG
>CAZUYO010000077.1:0-6430 GCA_964624725.1 uncultured Thermodesulfobacteriota bacterium | reverse complement strand
CAGGGTGGTGCGGGCGGGTTCGGAAGAAGGCCCAAGGGGCGCCGTTCAGCCCCCTTGGGCATGGAGGGATGCCGTGGACAACCCCATGGACCTATACGCCGACGCCCTCGCGCGCCTGGAACGCGGCGAGGCCGCGTGCCTCGCCACGGTGGTCGCCGCGGCCGACCCCGCCCTGGTGGGCGCGAAGGTTCTGGTGGGGCCGGACGGCCGGGCGCGGGGGACCACCGGCGACCCCACCCTGGACGGCCGGATCCGGGAGGCCGCGGCCGAGTGCCTGGAGGCCGGACGCAGGGGGTGGGCCGAGATGCCCGAGGGGGTGCGGGTGTTCTTCGACGTGCTCCGGCCCGAGGCCTCGGTGCTCCTGTGCGGGGCCGGGCACATCGCCGTGCCGCTCGCGCGGTTCGCCCGGGAGGTGGGGTTCGGGGTCACGGTGCTCGACGACCGGCCGGACTTCGCGAACCCCGAGCGGTTCCCCGGCTGCCGGGTGATCGCCCGGGACTTCCGGGAGGCCCTGGCCGAGATGCCCCTCGGGCCCCACTGGTACGTCGTTGTGATCACCCGGGGCCACGAGCACGACGCCGACTGCCTGGACCTGGTGCTTCGCAAGCCCACGGCGTACGTGGGGCTCATCGGCAGCCGGCGCCGGGTGCGGTTCGTGCTGGAGATGTTGGGGCGCGAGGGGATTCCCCGGGAGCGCCTGGAGGACGTGTTCACGCCGATCGGGCTCCCCATCGGCGCCGAAAGCCCCGAGGAGATCGCCCTTTCCATCGCCTCGGAGCTCGTCTGCGTGCGGCGCAAGGGTCCCGGGCAGGCCAGGGCGCTCCGGGGGGCCGTGGGAGGTGGGGCATGACCGACCGGGAGATCCTGGAAACCGCCGTGACGCTCAGGCGTCGGGGGGTGGGGGCGTGCCTGGCGACCATCGTGGGTGCCGCGGGGTCCACCCCCCGGGAGGTGGGGGCCAAGATGATCGTGTGCGCCGACGGCACGACCTACGGCTCGGTGGGGGGCGGGTGCGGGGAGAGCCAGGTCAAGAGCGCCGCCCTCCGGGCGCTCTTGACCACCGGCAAGCCGGAACTCCTGGAGGTGGACCTCACCGACGATCTCGGCACCAAGGGGGGCGACGTGTGCGGCGGCCGGATGTGGATCTTCGTGGAGCCCCTGTGACGACGCTGCTCCTGCCCTCGTTTCGGTCGTGCTTTTTCTGCGGCACCGAAAACCCGCGGGGGTGGGGCATCCGGTACCGGGTCGAGCCCTCGACGGGCCGGGTCGAGGGGGCGGTGCGGGCCGACCCGGCCTTCTGCGGGTACCCGGGCGTCGTCCACGGCGGCATCCAGGCGGCGCTCCTCGACGACGTGATGTACTGGGCCGTGGCCTGGCGCGCCGGGACGAGCTCGGTCACGGTGGGGCTCTCCACCCGGTTCCGGGCCGTCGCGCCCACCGGGGCGGAGCTTCGGCTCGAGGCCCGGGTGGTCTCGGCGGACGAACGCGACGTCCGGGCCGCCGGCACCCTGCTCGGCCCCGACGGCCGGGCCCTGTGCGAGGCCGAGGGCACCTACCGCCTCCACCCCCGGGAGGTGTTCGAGCGCGACATGCTCCCGTTTCTGGAGTTCGGGGGGTGCCCTCCCGAGGTGGTGGGGCGGTTTCGTGGGCGGGGGTAGGGCGGAAACGGGCCGGCGCTAGCGCTTCGCCGGTCCCTTCCCCCCGGGAAACGCGATCACCTTGGGGTCGGCCGGGGGCGGTTCGTCGGGCCGTTCCTCCGACACGGGCTCCTCGGGCTCGTCCCGGAACGCCGCCGGGTCGGGCAGGCGCTCGATCCGGATCGGGGTGCCCCCCATGGTGAACGGTTCGCCGTCGATCTGGGAGGGCTCCAGGATCCAGGTCATCTCCTGGAGGGGCACGGTGAGCACCGTGAACCGGATGCGGCGCCACCCCACCTTCACGTCGGGCAGGATCTCCTCGACCCGCGCGAAGAACGCGGGCTTCTCTTCCACGTGGACCAGGATCACGTCCCCGGGTTGCACGCGGGTGTCCATGGGGTCCCTCCTCACGAATCCGCCGGGGGAAGGATCGGGATCTTCCCGGCCCGCGCCAGGGAGGCGTTCTGGAACTGGGGCCGGTGGGTCACCTCGGCGCCCACCCACGGCGGCAACTCGATGTCTTCTTCGGGGTGCTTGAGTTCCACCTCGGCGGTCACGAGGCCCCGGAACGGGTCGTCGAACACGTCCACCTCCCACACGTGGCCGCCGTGGAGCACGAGATGCCTCGTTTTCCGGATCACCGCGGTGCCTTCCACCCGCATCTCCAGGAGCGCCTCGGCCGCCTCGGGGGGGATCTGCACGTTCACCTCCCGCCGGGCCGCGAGCCCGGGCCCCTTGACCGTCAGGACGCCCCGGTCGTCCTCGAGCCGCACCCGCACCACGGGTTCGAACCCGAGGTAGGCCTGGGCGATCCGCTTGCCCCGGGGAAGCGGCGGGAGGGCCCCGGGCCGCACCAGGAATTTGCGCTCGTACTCCCAGGCGATCATGGCGCGAGGACCTCCGTCCCGGGGTCGTGGCGGGCCCGGAACGCCGCGGCCCGGTCCGGGGACCGGGTGGCGTAGCAGTACAGGCACCCGTGGGGGCAGGTGTCGTAGGCGCCGATGTCCACCGAGGGGGCGCACCGGCACCCGTTTCGCTGCCCGGGATCCCTGCGGCCCGTCACGGGGAGGCCCCAGACCCGGTGGATCCAGTTCTCGTCGATGCACGCCCCGGCCGGGATGCCTGCGGCCTCCAGCGGTTCGCAGCAGCTCTGGAGGGGGAGTCCCGCCCCCCGGGCCACCTCGGCCAGCGCCGCCGCGAGTTCCTCGATGTCTTCTTCCACGGGTTCCAGGCCGGCCCGGGCGAGCCGCCGGCCGGCCGCCCGGTAGGGGTCGTACCAGCTCACGATGGCGTGGTCCACGTGGCGGGCCAGGCGCGCGGCGAGCCGGCCGAAGTTCTCCCGGTGCCAACGGGGGTCGAGGCCCAGCCCGGGCACCACGAGCACGGGGTCGTACCGCCAGGCCACCCGCCCGGGTCCCACGAGCCGGGCGAGCCGTTCCACGGCCCGGATCGCGTCCTCGGTCGGCGGGGCCGCGGGCTCGAGGGCGCGGGGATACCCGGTCACGGTCACGAGCCAGAGGGTCCGGATCCCGTCGCGCTCCCACCCCGGCAGGTCGTCCAGGAGCGGCCCGGGGTTCCGGGTCCAAAGAACGAGCGCGTCCATCGCGCCCCGGGGCGCCGGCCGGAGGTCCACCTCCCGCACGACCGAGGGCCGAAAGGGATGGCGCACCCGGGCCCGGCCCTCCCGGATCCGGCGGCGGAGCCACGGGGCGTACGCGGCCGGGAGGTCGGTCCGCCGGCTCGCCGACACGATCACCGCCGCCCCCGGGAAAGCACGATCAGGCCCACCGCGTTCACCACGAAGTGGGCCGTCGTGGGCGCCAGGATCCCCCCCGTTGTGAGGGCCGTCCCGCCCAGGGCGAGGCCGGCCACGAACGCCCACACCCCCCAGGGCCAGAGCCCCTCCCGGGGAACCCAGTGGGCCAGCCCAAAAAGGGCCGACGACCCCCACAGCCCGGCGTAGGGAAGCAGGATCGCCCGGAACACGAGCTCCTCGGCGAGCGCGCTCAGAGCCGCCAGCAAAAGGGCGTCCACCGGATGGAGCCCCCGGACGAGGCGGGCGAGGAGCGCCTCGAGCCGCCGACCCCAGGCCGTGCGCCGCGTGAGCACCTGGCCCACGGCCGTGAGGAGCGCTCCCACCCCGAGCCCCCACAGGAGGCCCGAAACCGGATCGCGGCCGAGCACCAGGGCGCCGTAGGCGGAATGCCCGTAGCGCACCAGGGGCGTCTCCAGGTGGGGCAGCACCAGGAGCGCCAACGCGGCCGCGCCCGCGTAGGCGAACGCGGCCGGAAGCAGGGGCGATCGGGGGACCGTGGTTTCCACGTTCTCCTCTGGCGACGGGGCGATTCCGCCAGGCATGCCGCCGGCGGACGGGGGCGCGCGAAGGCGCCGGGGGCACGGGCGTTCGTAGGTGGCGACGCCGGAACCGCGAGTGGTTTCCGCCTCCTAGCGCCCGAGCCATAGCCGCGTGCTAGTGTACCTTGGCGGGGGCCCTGCGAAAAGCGCCCGGCCGGGGTTCAGATCTGCCCGGGGGCAGCCGAAACGGAAAGGGCGGTGTGACCCGACCGGAGGACGAACGCCCCATGACCGCCCCGCTCGCCGATCGCGTGGCCCGGCTGATCGAGGACCTGCCCCGGCTGCCCGCCGTGGCCCAGCAGGCCCTGGCGCTGCTCGCCGACCCGGCGACCGAGCCCGAGCACCTGGAGGCGGTGCTGGCCCGGGACCCGTCGCTTTCGCTCCGGGTGCTGCGGCTTGCAAACTCCGCCTACTACCGCCGGTCCCGGGAGGTCCGGACGCTTTCCGCGGCCATCGTGTTCCTGGGGTTTCGCACCCTCCACACCCTGGTCCTCACCTCGGCCGTGCAGCGGGTGCTGGCCGGGGCCGGGCGGCTGGCCGAGCCCCTGTGGCTCCACTCCTACGGGGCCGGCATCGCCTGCCGGGAGTGGGCGCGGCGGACCCGCGGCGGCGACCCGGAGGAGGCGTTCCTGGCGGGGCTCTTCCACGACGTGGGCAAGGGGGTGATCGCCCTGCGGTTTCCACGGGTGTACGACGAGCCGGCCGGGGTGGAGGGGGAGGCCAAGGCCCTGGGGTTCGATCACGGGGAACTCGGCCGGGTGCTCCTGGAGCGGTGGGAGCTGCCGGGGTCCTTGGCCGAGGCGGTCGGGTCGCACCACGCCGACGAACCCGACGGCCTGGGGGCGGTGGCCCGCCTCGGCGACTGGATCGCCTGGGCCGCGGCCCCCGGGGTGGGGGCGCCGGAGCCCGACACCCCCGCGGGCGTGGCCCGTGACGATCCGCTCGTGGCCGAGATCCGCGAGGCCGTGGCCGCGGCGGTGGCCGAGGAGGGAGCGACGTGAGCGGGCCGGAGCGGTTTTCGTTCCTCGACGAGATCCGGGAGCTCCCGAGCCTGCCCCAGGTGCTGGTGGGGGTCTCCCGGGTGGCCTCGGACCCCACCTCCAGCGCGGCGGACCTGGCCGGCGTGATTTTGAAGGACCAGGCCCTCACGATGAAGGTGCTGCGGGTCGCCAACTCGGCCCGCTACGCCGTGAGCACGGCGCGGGTCACCACCGTGTCGCGGGCCGTGGTGCTCCTGGGGTTCGAGTCGGTCCGGGCGATCGCCCTGGGGCTCGGGGCCTACCACCTGCTCTCGAGCCTCCGGCGGGGCGGCGAGATCCTGGAGGGGTTCTGGATCCACGCCGTGGCCACGGCCGTGGTGGCCCAGGAACTGGCCGATCTGCTGCGCTACGACGTGCCCGAGGAGGCCTTCGTGGCGGGGCTTCTCCACGACGTGGGAAAGCTCGTCCTGGCCCACCGGTGGCCCGACCGGGCCGCCGGGGTGTACGGGGCCGGAACCCGGGGGTCCGCCCTGCTGGCGGCCGAAAAGCGGGCCTTCGGCGTGGACCACGTGGAGGTGGGGGCGGAACTCGCCCGCCGGTGGGAACTGCCCGAGGTGCTCCAGGCGGCCATCGCCCGCCACCACCGGACCTTCCCGGCCCCGCCGGCCGACCGGGGAGACCGGTTGGCGTTTCTCGTGGGCGCGGCCAAGGCGCTGGCCGAGCCCCTGTGGGGCGGCGCCGAGCCCCACCGGGAGTTGGCCGCCTCCATGGCCCGGGTACTGCGAAAGCCCGTGGGCATGGTGCTCGGGGCCCTGGGGCGGGTCCCGGCGAAAATCCGCGAGTACGCCCGGTTCTTCGAACTTCGGGTCGAGGACCTCAAGACCTACACCCTCTGGGTGGAGCAGGAGAACCAGCGGCTCCAGGAGATGTTCGCCGGCCAGGAGGCCGAGCGCCGACGGGCCGAGCGCCGCGAGGCGGAACTCGCCGCGGTGCGGGAGATCCAGGGGCTCATCCTGGACGGGGCCCCGGCCAGGGATGTGGCGGGCCTCGTCCTTCGCCGGATCCGGGAGGTGGTGGGGGCGTCCCGGGTGCTGGTTTGGACCAGGTCCGGCGGGGAACTCTCCCCCCTGGCCTGGGATGGCGACGTCACCCCCGAGTTCGCGGAGGCCCTCTCCGGCACCCCCGAACCCGGGGGCGCCCTGGAGGCCGCGCTTCGGGGGGAGGCCCTGTGCGTGGTGGACCGGACCCTTCCCTACTACGAACGGGTCCTGGCGCCGGGGGAGGCCGCCGCCCTCGACGTGCGGTGCTTCGCCCTCGTGCCCCTGGGGCCCGGCGACCGGCCCGGGTTCGTGCTCTACGCCGACCGGGAGGACGACGACGAGCCCTTCGGCGACGACGAACTGGAATCCCTGGCCACCCTCGGCCGCCTGATCCCCCTGGCGGCCCGGGCGGCCCCGC
>CAZUYO010000076.1:9105-11071 GCA_964624725.1 uncultured Thermodesulfobacteriota bacterium | reverse complement strand
GCCCGGCCGGAACCAGGCCCCGTGCCCCCGACCGGTCCGATCCAGCCGTCGGGGCAATGCTGTTCTTGCGAACTCGCCGTTCCACGGCCTGCCGGGGGTTCCCGCCCGTCCCGGCCGACGCCCGCCCTTCCCCGGCCACTGTTTCACGTGAAACATCCACCCGGCCCGGTTCCTCGCCGCGGGCCGCTGTGCTACCATACGCCGCCTCAGGAGGTGGCCCATGGGTAGGATCCTGTGCACGGCGAACCAAAAGGGCGGGGTGGGCAAGACCACCACCGCCGTGAACCTCGCCGCGTCCCTCGCCGCGGCGGAGCGGCCGGTCCTCCTCGTGGACCTGGACCCCCAGGCCAACGCCTCCAGCGGCCTCGGGGTCCGCCTCCCCCCCGGGGACCCCTCCTCCTATCACCTCCTGTTGGGCGAAGCCCAGGTGGCCGACCTCGTGCGGCCGGTGGACCTCCCCAACCTCGCCCTCGTGCCCGCCTCCCGGGATCTTGCCGGGGCCGAGGTGGAGCTGGTGGGGCAGGACCGTCGGGAGTCCCGCCTGCGCCAGGCGCTCGCGCCCGTGCGCGACGCCTACGAGTTCATCCTCGTGGACTGCCCCCCCAGTCTCGGCCTTTTGACCCTCAACGCCCTCGTCGCCGCCGACGCGGTGATCATCCCCCTCCAGTGCGAGTACTACGCCCTGGAGGGCCTGGGACAACTGCTCACCACCATCCGCACGGTCCGCCGCAGCTTCAATCCCCGCCTCGAGATCGAGGGCATCCTGCTCACCATGTTCGACGCCCGAAACAATCTCAGCCACCAGGTGGCCGACGAGGTCCGGCGCCACTTCCGCCACAAGGTGTTCCGGTCGGTCATCCCCCGAAACGTCCGCCTGAGCGAGGCCCCGAGCCACGGAAAGCCCGCCCTTCTCTACGACGCGCGCTCCACCGGCGCCCAGAGCTACCTCCGGATGGCCCAGGAACTTCTCTCCTAACCCCGAAGGGACGCAACGATGAGCCGCAAGAAACGCCCCGCCCTCGGAACCGGGCTCGACGCCCTTCTGCCCGACCGGCTGGAGGGAGAGTACTTCCTCTGCCCCATCGAGGAGATCCATCCCACCCCCCACCAGCCCCGGCAGGATTTCGACCCCGAGGCCCTGGAGGAGCTCGCCCAGAGCATCCGGGAGAAGGGCCTCGTGCAGCCCGTCATCGTCCGGCCCGACCCCCAGGGCGGCTACGAGCTCATCGCCGGGGAGCGCCGCTGGCGCGCCGCCCAGCTCGCCGGCGTCACCGAGCTCCCGGCCATCCTTCGCCACGCCGACGACGAGGAGGTGCTGGAGCTCGCCCTGGTGGAAAACCTCCAGCGCCAGGACCTGAACCCCGTGGAGGAGGCCCTGGCCTACCGGGTGCTCATCGAGCGCATGGGCCTCACGCAGGAGGAGCTCGCCCATCGGATCGGCCGCTCCCGCCCGGCCGTGGCGAACGCCCTTCGGCTCCTCACCCTTCCGGAACGGGCCCTCGCGGCCCTGCGCACCGGCCGGATCACCCCCGGCCACGCCCGGGCCATCCTGAGCCTCGAGGACGAGGCGGAACAGCTCGGCCTCCTGGAGGAGATCCTCCGCAAGAACCTCTCCGTACGGCAGGCGGAAGAACTGGCGCGGGGCCCCCGGGCCCGCAGCCCCAGGCCGAAACCCGAAACCGACCCGAACGTCCGCGACCTCGAGGACCGGCTCTCCCGGCGGTTCGGAACCCGGGTTCGCCTCTCTCCCGGCCGGAAGAAGGGGTCGGGTCGTCTCACCATCGAGTACCGAAACCTGGACGACCTCGACCGCATCCTAAGCCTCCTGGAGGCGGCGTCCCCCTGATGGGCCCCCTCGCCGCCCTGTTCCCCCGGGCCGGGGCACCGCTTCCCCCCGGGTCGCGTTGGAGGGCCTCGGCGCCCCGGCAACCGGTCGCGGGAACGGAGAGGGCCCCGCGCCGGCGCG
>CAZUYO010000076.1:0-9005 GCA_964624725.1 uncultured Thermodesulfobacteriota bacterium | reverse complement strand
CCGCGCCGGCGCGGCGCACCCCCCGGCCCCTGAGGATCCCATGGCAGGCGGCAAGGGGCGCTGGGGCATCGACCCCCGGGAGCTCAAGGAGCTCTCCGAAAACCTCGGCCTTCTCACGCACCTGGGGCTCACCATGGTGGCGGCCGTCGGCATCGGGCTTGCGATCGGCCACGGGTTGGACCGCTGGATGGGAACCCGCGGGGTTTGGAAAGCGGTGTTCATCCCCCTGGGGGCCCTTTCCGGCATCTGGACCGTATACCGAATCGTGATGGACACCATCGAAAAATCCGATCGTAGGGGGCGAAAGCCGTGACCACGGGGCTACCGGTGGCCGCCGGCATCGCCGGCCTCGTCGCCGCCCTCTGGGGCGGCTGGCCCGCCACCGCAGGCGTGGCCTGGGGGGTTCTGGGAGGGATCCTCGCGCTCCGGCTGCACCTCGCGACCCTCCGCCGCTTTCCGGCAGACCCCGGCCGCGCCCGGCGCCGCGCCGCCGCCGGAGCCTTCGGCCGGTTCGGGCTGCGCCTTGCGTTCCTCGCCGCAGCCATTACCTTTTCGCCGGCGTGCTTCGCGGGCACGGCCGTGGGCCTCGTTCTGCCGCCCGCGCTGGTGGCGTACCACGCGACCCGCAGTTGAGGGGGCTCCCGGGAACCAGGAACCAGAGGAAAGAGGACAGACCGCGGGGCTACCCCGACACCCGTTCTCCGGATTCCGCCCCCCGTGGGGAGCCCATCCCCACGGGTTGGGCTAAGGCAAGGAGCAAGAACTCCCGATGGTGTTTCGTCCCGGCGTCCCAGCCTCCTAGCGTCCAACCGGAGATTCCATGGACGAGATCCTCTCGGTTCCCCAATGGACGCTCTGGATCCAGGGCCGGCCGGTGGTCCTCAACGCGGCCACCCTGGCCATGTCCTGGGTCGTCATGGCCCTCCTTCTCGCCCTGGCGGTTTCCGCCGCGCGGCGGCCCGATCTCGTGCCCTCCCCCTTCCAGGCCGCCGTCGAGACCGTGGTGGAGGCGTTCCGCGACCTCGTCAACGAAAGCCTCGGGAAGCTCGGGCCCCGGTACTTCGCCTTCATCGCCACCCTGTTCCTCTTCATCCTCGTGTCCAACTGGATCGGGGTCGTGCCCCTCCTTCAGGAACCCACCCGGGACCTCAACACCACCCTGGCCCTGGGACTCCTGGGGTTTCTGGTGGCCCACGCGACGGCGCTCCGGGTCAAGGGGTGGCGGGCGTACGTCAAGGAGTACTTCCAGCCCTTCTTCTTCATGTTCCCGCTGAACGTCATCGGAGAGGCCGCAAAGGTCGTTTCCATCTCGTTTCGTCTGTACGGCAACATCATGGGCGGCGCCATCATCATCGCGGTGGTGTCGCGGCTCGTCCACCACCTCGTCCTCCCGCCCTTCCTGTACGCCTTCTTCGGCCTGTTCGTCGGCACCGTCCAGGCCTTCGTGTTCGCGATGCTCACCCTGACCTACATCTCCGTGGCGATCCAGGAGTAGCGGGCGTGGACCTCACCCTCGCCACCTTCGCCGGCGCCGCCCTCTGCATGGGCCTGGGTGCCGTGGGTTCGGCCCTGGGGGAGGGCGCCACGGCCGGCCGCGCGGCCGAGGCCATCGCCCGCCAACCCGCCGCGGCCCAGGAGATCCTCCGCACCATGCTGGTCGGCCAGGCCGTGGCGGAATCGGCGAGCATCTTCGCCCTGGTGGTGGCCCTCCTGCTCCTCTTCGGTCCCCGCGACGGCGACGTCCTCACCGCGGTTTCCCTTTTCTCCGCGGGGCTGTGCATGGGCGCCGGGGCCTTCGGCCCCGGCTACGGCTCGGGCCTTCCCTCGGCGGCCGCCTGCCAGGCGGTGGGCCGGAACCCCCGCCAGACGAGCCGCATCACCACCGCCATGCTCGTGGCCCAGGCCGTTGCCCAAACCCCCAGCATCTTCGCGCTGCTCGTCTCGTTTCTCCTTCTTTTCCGGACCCCGGCGGGCCCCCCCAGCCTCTCGGCCGCCGCGGCCCTCCTGGGCGCCGCGATCTCCGCGGGCGCGGCCGCCACCGGCCCCGGCATCGGCGCCGGGTTCGCCGGGGCGGCCGCCTGCCACGGGGTGGCCCGCCGGCCCGAGCGGGCCGGCCTGCTCCTTCGCACCATGCTCGTCGGCCAGGCCGTGAGCCAGTCCACCGCGGTGTACGGGCTGGTCGTGGCCCTCGTTCTTCTCTACGTCGTATAACCCCTTTTCCCACGGAGGACCGCCATGGACATCACCGGAGCCGATCTCGTCCGCGCCGCCGCGCTCCTCGGGGCCGGCATCGCCATGGGTTTCGGGGCCATCGGCCCCGGCATCGGCGAAGGCTTCGCGGCCGGCAAGGCCTGCGAGGGCATCGCCCGCGCCCCGGAACACGCCAACCTCCTCACCCGCACCATGCTGGTGGGACAGGCCGTCAGCGAATCCACCGGCATCTACGCTTTGGTGGTGGCGCTCCTTCTCATCTTCGTGGTATAGAGACCCGCCCCCGTCGGGGGCCGGGTTTCGCCCCGCCGCGGCGTTTCTTTTTCGCCTCCGGGTGTTTGATTCCCGGGCGGCCTTTGTGTATCATCGCGGCCGCTTTCCGCCCGGGGCTTTGGGAGGAGTGTTCCCGTGATCAACCTGAACGCCACCCTCGTCATCCAGCTCGTCAACTTCCTTTTGCTCATGGTCCTCCTGGACCGGCTGCTCTTCCGGCCGATGCTCCGGGTGCTCCAGGAGCGCCAGGCCCGCACCGAGGGCCGCCGCCAGAAGGCCCAGACCCTCGAGGCCGAGGCCGAGGCCATCTGGAGCGACTACCAGGCCAAGATCCAGGCCGCCAAGGCCGACGCCGACCGCATCCGGACCCAGCTCATTCAGCAGGCCGAGGCCCAGCGCCAGAAGCTCCTGGCCGACGCCGAGGCCGAGGCCCAGTCCCAGCTCGCCAAGATCCGCGCCCAGGTGCAGGCCGAGGCGGCCGAGGCCCGCAAGACGCTCGAGTCCGAGGCCCGGGCCCTGGCCCAGGAACTCGCGGAACGGCTTCTCGAAAGGAGGGTCGCCTGATGCGCCGGTTCGGCCGCTCCGTCCTGTCCCTCGTCCTCCTCGCCGGCCCCACCCTGGCCGCGGCGGCCGAGCACGCCGCCGAGGGCGCCCACGAGGGGCCCAATCCCTGGGTCGCGTTGGGCATGAAGTTCGTGAACTTCGCGATCCTGGTGGCGATCCTCTACTTCGCCCTGCGCAAAACCGTGCCCCAGGCCCTCCGGGACCGCCGGGAGAACATCCGCCGGGCCCTCGAGGAGGCCCGCAAGGCCCTGGCCGACGCGGAGGCCAAGCTCAAGGATTACAAGGCCCGGGTCGCCAACCTCGAGCAGGAGATCGCCCAACTCCGGGCCGACTTCGAGGCCGAGGGGAAGCGCCAGCAGGAGCGGATCCTCGCCGAGGCCGAGCGGGCCGCCGAGGGCATCCGCCGCCAGGCCGAGGCCTCGGCCCAGAACGAGGCCAAGCGGGCCCGCGACGAACTTCGGGCCCACGCGGCCCAGCTCGCCGTGGCGATGGCCGAGGAGATCCTTCGGGGCGCCTACGGCCCCGAGGACCAGAAGAAGGCCGTGGACTTCACCGTTCGACGCGTCGAGGGACTCCATTGAACCGAAAACGCATCGCCCGCCGTTACGCCAAGGCCCTGTTCGAGTTGGCCCGCGAGGCCGGCCGTGCCGAGGAGGTCGGCCGGGAGCTCCGGGAACTCTACGAGCTCTTCTCCACCAACCCCGAGCTCCGGGCCACCCTGCTGACCCCGGTGCTGCCCCGGCGGGTCAAGGCCGAGGTGCTCGGTGCCCTCCTGGAGCGGCTCGGCCCCTCGGAGCTCGTCGCCAACTTTCTCCGGGTGCTCCTCGAGGCCCGCAAGCTCCCGGTCTTGTCCGACATCCTCGAGGCCTACGAGGCCCTGGCCGACGAGGCCGCCGGCCGGGTCCGGGGCGAGGTGCTCACGGCCCTGCCCCTCGAGCCCGGGGAGGTCGAGGCGATCCGCACCGCGCTTGCCAAGCGCCTGGAGAAGGAGGTCCAGCTCTCCGCCCGCCAGGACCCCGAGATTCTCGGCGGGGTCGTCGCCCGGGTCGGCAACCTCGTGTTCGATGCCAGCCTGCGCACCCAGCTCCAGCGGCTGCGCGATAGCTTCCTAAAGGGGTGATAGAGCCATGCAGATCCGCGCCGAAGAGATCAGCCAGATCATCAAGACCAAGATCCAGAACTTCCAGGCCGACGTCGACGTGGCCGAGACCGGCGTCGTCCTGACCGTGGGTGACGGCATCGCCCGCATCCACGGCCTCGAGAAGTGCATGGCCGGCGAGCTCGTGGAGTTCCCCGGCGGCATCATGGGCATGGCCCTGAACCTCGAGGAGGACAACGTCGGCGCCGCCATCTTCGGCGAGGACACCCACATCAAGGAGGGCGACATCGTCAAGCGCACCGGCCGGATCGTGTCGGTGCCCGTGGGCGACGGCCTCCTGGGCCGGGTCGTGGACCCCCTGGGCAACCCCATCGACGGCCTGGGCGACATCGAGACCTCGGAGACCCGGGTCATCGACGTCAAAGCGCCGGGCATCGTGCTCCGCCAGCCCGTGAAGGAGCCCCTGCAGACGGGCCTCAAGGCCATCGACTCCATGGTCCCCATCGGCCGCGGCCAGCGGGAGCTCATCATCGGCGACCGCCAGACCGGCAAAACCGCGGTGGCCATCGACACCATCATCAACCAGCGCGACACCGACGTGATCTGCATCTACGTCGCGGTGGGCCAGAAGCGCTCCACGGTGGCCCAGGTGGTGGCCCGGCTCAAGGAACACAACGCCATGGACTACACCATCGTGGTGTCGGCCACGGCCTCCGAGCCCGCGCCGCTCCAGTACATCGCCCCGTTCGCCGGGTGCGCCATGGGCGAGTACTTCCGCGACAACGGGAAGCACGCCGTCATCATCTACGACGACCTCTCCAAGCAGGCCGTGGCCTACCGGCAGCTCTCCCTGCTCCTGCGCCGGCCGCCGGGCCGCGAGGCCTACCCGGGCGACGTGTTCTACCTGCACTCCCGCCTGCTGGAGCGGGCCGCCAAGCTCTCGGAGGAGAAGGGCGGCGGCAGCCTGACCGCGCTGCCTATCATCGAGACCCAGGCCGGCGACGTGTCGGCCTACATCCCCACGAACGTGATCTCGATCACCGACGGCCAGATCTACCTGGAGAGCGACCTCTTTTACTCCGGCGTGCGGCCGGCCATCAACGTGGGCCTTTCCGTGTCGCGGGTGGGCGGGTCGGCCCAGATCAAGGCCATGAAGAGCGTCGCCGGCTCGCTCCGGCTCGACCTCGCCCAGTACCGGGAGCTGGAGGCCTTCGCCCAGTTCGGCTCCGACCTCGACAAGGCCACCCAGCGTCAGCTCGCCCGGGGCGCCCGGCTCGTGGAGATCTTGAAGCAGGGCCAGTACGCGCCGCTGCCGGTGGAGAAGCAGGTGCTCATCATCTACGCGGCCACCAACGGCTGGGTCGACAAGTACGAGGTGGCCCAGCTCCAGCGCTACGAGGAGCAGCTCTACTCCTTCTTCGACACCAAGCGGCCCGACGTGCTCGAGGAGCTCCGCACCAAGAAGGCCCTCGACGACGAGCTCAAAACGAAGATCGACGAGGCCCTGGCCGAGTTCGACAAGGTGTTCGTGGCCGAGTGATCCCGGGGAGCATGCGCCGATGGCCAACCTGAAGGACATCCGGAACCGGATCGCCAGCGTCCGGAGCACCCAGCAGATCACCAAGGCCATGAAGATGGTCTCGGCCGCCAAGTTCCGGCGCGCCGAGGAGGCCATCCTTCAGAACCGGCCCTATTCCGACAAGATGCTGGAGGTGCTCTCGAGCCTGGCCCTGCGCACCGAGGAGGAGGCCCACCCGCTCCTGGAGCGGCGCGACCCCCGCAAGGTGTGCCTCATCGTGTTCACGAGCGACCGGGGTCTGTGCGGCTCGTTCAACGCCAGCATCCTCCGGTCGACCGAGCGGTTTCTCCGGGAGAAGGGCCCCGAGTACGAGGCGGTGCCCCTGTATCTCGTGGGCAAGAAGGCGGTGGACTTCTTCCGCCGCCGGAACGCCGAGATCATCGGGCAGAAGACCGAGCTGTTCGGCAAGGTCGGCTACGGCGACGCCCAGACCATCGCCCGGGAGGTGATCGATCGGTACACGAACCGGGAGATCGACCTCGTCTACATGGTGTACAACGAGTTCCGCTCCGCCCTCTCCCAGCGGGTCGTGTTCGACCGGCTGCTCCCGGTGGAGCCCATGCCGGTGGATCCCGAGACCTCGACCACCGAGTACATCTACGAGCCCAGCGAGGAGTACATGCTCAACTGGGTGCTCCCGCGCTACGTGGAGGTCCGGCTCTTCCGGGCGCTTCTCGAAAGCACCGCCAGCGAGCACGGCGCCCGGATGACCGCCATGGACTCCGCCACCAACAACGCCACCGAGATGATCGCCCGGCTGACCCTCCAGTACAACCGGGCACGGCAGGAAGCGATCACCACCGAGCTGATGGATATCGTCAACGGCGTCGAGGCCATGCGTTAGGCCGGCGGCTCACCGAAGGAGGCCTGTAGCCCATGAGCAACGAATACGGAAAGATCAGCCAGGTCATCGGGCCCGTCGTGGACGTGGCCTTCGAGGGCGAACTGCCCGAGATCTACACCGCCCTCAAGATCACCAACCCCTCCATCGACGACCGGGAGTGGAACCTGGTGGTCGAGGTGGCCCAGCACCTCGGGGAGCACACCGTCCGGTGCATCGCCATGGACTCCACCGAGGGCCTGGTGCGCGGGCAGCCCGTCTTGAACACCGGCGAGATGATCTCGGTGCCGGTGGGCCGCGAGGTTCTCGGGCGGATCCTGAACGTCGTGGGCGAGCCCGTGGACGAGGCGGGGCCGGTCGAGGCCAAGATGCGCAGCCCCATCCACAAGCCGGCGCCCCCGTTCACCGAGATGAGCACCGAGATGCAGGTGCTGGAAACCGGCATCAAGGTGGTGGACCTGCTCGCTCCCTACCTCCGGGGCGGAAAGATCGGCCTGTTCGGCGGGGCCGGCGTGGGCAAGACCGTGCTCATCATGGAGCTCATCAACAACGTCGCCAAGCAGCACGGCGGGTTCTCCGTGTTCGGCGGCGTGGGGGAGCGCACCCGCGAGGGCAACGACCTGTGGCTCGAGATGAAGGAGTCGGGCGTTATCGACAAGGCCGCCCTCATCTACGGCCAGATGAACGAGCCCCCGGGGGCCCGCGCGCGGGTGGCCCTGACGGCCCTTACCGTGGCCGAGTACTTCCGGGACGTCGAGGGCCAGGACGTGCTCCTCTTCATCGATAACATCTTCCGGTTCACCCAGGCGGGCTCCGAGGTGTCGGCGCTGCTGGGCCGGATCCCGTCCGCCGTGGGGTACCAGCCGACCCTGGCCACCGAGATGGGCGAGCTCCAGGAGCGGATCACCACCACCTCCAAGGGCTCCATCACCTCGGTGCAGGCGATCTACGTGCCGGCCGACGACCTGACCGACCCGGCTCCGGCCACCACCTTCGCCCACCTCGACGCGACCACGGTGCTCTCGCGCCAGATCGCGGAGCTCGGCATCTACCCGGCCGTGGACCCCCTGGACTCCACCAGCCGGATCCTCGACCCGCGGGTCGTGGGCGACGAGCACTACGGCGTGGCCCGGGAGGTCCAGCAGATCCTCCAGCGGTACAAGGACCTCCAGGACATCATCGCGATTCTCGGCATGGACGAGCTCTCCGAGGAAGACAAGCTCACCGTGGCCCGGGCCCGCAAGATCCAGCGGTTCCTCTCGCAGCCCTTCCACGTGGCCGAGGCCTTCACCGGCACCCCCGGGAAGTACGTGAAGCTGGCCGACACGATCCGGGGCTTCAAGGAGATCGTCGAGGGCAAGCACGACGACCTGCCCGAGCAGGCCTTCTACATGGTGGGCACCATCGAGGAGGCCGTCGAGAAGGGCAAGCGGATCCTCGAATCGGAAGCCGCCTAACCCCGGGAGGACCCCATGGCAACCGAGCGGTTCCGGCTGGAGATCGTCACGCCCGAGCGGCTGCTCGTGAGCGAGGACGTGGACGAGGTCACGGCCCCGGGCATCGAGGGCGAGTTCGGCGTGCTCCCCGGCCACACCCCGTTCCTCACCGCCCTGGGCGTGGGCGAGCTCATGTACCGGATCGGCGGAGAGGAACACTTCCTCGCCCTGCGGCGGGGATTCGCCGAGGTCAAGCACGACAAGGTCACCGTGCTCGCCGAGGAGGCCGAGTTCCCGGCGGAGATCGACCTGAAGCAGGCCGAGGCCGAAAAGGCCGAGGCCGAGGCCCAGCTCCAGCAGATCAGCCGGGAGTCCCGGGAGTACGCGGAGGTGGAGGCCAAGCTCGAACGGGCCGTGAACCGGATCCAGGTGGCCAGCCGCCACCTGCGCTGAGGCGAGCCCGACGCACCGAAAAGGGGCGCCCCCCACAGGGGCGCCCCTTTTTCCCTTCTCCCCCCTTTTCCGGCCCCCCCAAGGAGGTCTTGGCGTGGAACTTCGGGACGAGCTTCTCACGCTGCTCCAGCGCGGCGACGTGGAGACCTTCAACCAGGTCGCCCAGCGCCGCCAGCAGATCGTCGACCTCTCCGGCGCGAACCTCACGGCCGCCCGGCTCGAGGGCGTCGACCTCCGCGGCGTCCGTCTCGACCGGGCCCAGCTCGCCCGCGCCCACCTCGCCGCGGCCAACCTGGAGGGGGCCTCCCTGCGGTTCGCCAACCTGGAGGCGGCCGACCTGGAGGGCGCCAACCTCTCCCGGGCCAACCTCTACAACGCCTACCTGGCGGACGCCCGCCTGGAGGGGGCCCTCCTTCTCGACGCCGACATCACCGCGGCCGTGTTCCCCGCGGACCTCCGCGCCGACGAGATCGCCCTGGCCGTGGACCGGGGCACCCGGGTCCGCCACGATCCCCTGGTGGCGTTGCTCCGCCACCTGCGGGCCTGATC
>CAZUYO010000075.1:0-11076 GCA_964624725.1 uncultured Thermodesulfobacteriota bacterium | reverse complement strand
GCCCCCGCCCCGGCTCCGGAGGAGCCGCCCCAGGCCCCCGCCCGACCGGAGGAGGCCGAGACCGCGCCACGCCCGGCGGAAACGCCCGCCGACCCCCTGGCCCGGGCCCGGGAGCTCGTGGAGCGGGGCGAGTTCGAGCAGGCCCGCAGGGTGCTGGCCGGGGCCGAGCCCAGCCGGGAGGCACGACGTCTCCTGGGCGACGTGCTGGTGGCCCTGGGCCGGTACCCCGAGGCCGTGGCCGCCTACGCCGAGGCGATCCCCGAAGACGACGACATCGCGGCCGATTCGATCCGCTACACCATCCGGGGGGTCCTCGACGCCATGGGCCCCGAGGACCTCGGCCGGGTCGCCGCCTGGTGCCCGTTTTGCCCCGAGGGCGGGTACGCCCGGCTCCGGCTCGCCCGCCTGGCCCTCGAGAGGGGCGATGCGGAGGAAGCCCTCGCCCGGCTCGAGGAGATCGAGGCGGATTTCGCCGGCGACCTCCTGGGCGCCTCCGCCGGGGCCCTGCGCCGGCACCTCGAGGCGCGGCGGGCGGTGCGGCCGGGCACCCTGGGGCTGGTGGTGCCCCTTTCCGGGCCGCTTCGGGCCTTCGGCCGCCGGGCGGTCCGGGGCGCCGTGCTGGGGGCGGGGCTGTTCGGCGACGAAGACCCCGGGGTCCGGCTCGTGCTCAAGGACTCCCGCGGCGAGGCGGACGAGGCACGTCGCCAGGTGGAGGCCCTGGCGGCCGAGGGCGCCGTGGCCGCCGTCGGGCCGCTCAAGGGCGAGGCGGCCGAGGCCGCGGCCGAGGCGGCCCGGGGGCTCGGGCTCCCCCTCGTGACCCTGACGCCGGCCGGCGGGGTGGCGGGCGACGGGGTGTTCCGGATGTACCTCCCCGAGGCCGAGGAGGTCGGGGCCCTCGTGCGCTACGCGGTTCGCGGCCTTGGGCTGAGGGCGTTTGCGATCCTGTACCCCGACACCCCCACGGGCCGGCTCTACCGCGACCGGTTCTGGGACGCGGTGGTGGCCGAGGGCGGGGAGATCACGGGCGTGGAAGCGTTCGCCGGGGATCTCGCCTCGGCGGGCGCCGCCGTCGAAAAGCTCACGGGCGTCTACGGGCTGACGCCCGAGGAGATCCGGGCCCGGTTCCTCGAGGAGGAGCGGCTCCGGCTCGAGCGGGAGCGGGCCCTGTGGGAGGCCCTCGGGGTGACCCCGGCGGAGGCGGCCCTCGAGCCCCAGGTGGACGAGGAGCGCCTGGCGGAGTACGAGCCCAAGCCCATCGTGGACTTCGACGCGGTGTTCCTGCCGGCGCCCAGCCTCACCGCCGCCCAGGTGGCGCCCCTGCTCGCGTTCCACGACGTGGAGAGCGTGCGGCTCCTGGGCATCCGTTCCTGGACCTACCCCAAGTTCCTGGAGGTGGGCAAAGATGCGGTGGAGGGTGCCGTGTTCGCGGCCGCGTTCCACGCGTCGCGCCCCGAGAGCGCCGCGTTTTCCTCCGCGTTCGAGACGGCCTACGGCGAACCCCCCGACGATCTGGCGGCGTACGCCCACGACGCGGTGAGGGCGGTGGTGTGGGCCGGCCTCGAGGGCACCCGGCCCGAGGTCCGGGCCCGGCTGGCGGGCCTCCGGGACCTGCCGGGGGCGCTCGGGCCGGTGTCGGCGGGGCCGGACGGGGATCTCTACGCGCCCCCGTCGATCCTCGTCGTACGCCGGGGCCGGTACGAGCCGCTCCCATCCCCCCCGACTTCCCCCATCCCGAGGACCCCATGACCGAGACGCCCGTGCACCACCTGCTGCCCAACGGCTTCGAGCTCCTGGTGCTTCCCAACCGGGCCGCGCCCGTGGTGGCCATGGACCTGTGGGTCCGGGCCGGGAGCGCGAGCGAGCTGCCCGGCCAGGAGGGACTCGCCCACGTGGTGGAGCACATGCTGTTCAAGGGCACCGAGCGCCGGGGGCCCGGGCAGATCGCGGCCGAGGTGGAGGGGCTCGGGGGCGAGATCAACGCGTTTACGAGCTTCGACCACACGGTCTACACCCTGACCCTGGCCAGCCGGTTCGCCGAGCAGGGCCTCGACATCCTGGCCGACGCGGTGTTCCGGTCGCGGTTCGACCCCGCCGAGCTCGAACGGGAGAAACTCGTGGTCCTGGAGGAGATCAAGCGGGGCCGCGACCACCCGCAGCTGCGGCTCTCCCGGCTCCTGTTCGAAGGGGCCTACCGGGTGCACCCCTACGGCCGGCCTGTGATCGGGTTCGAGGAGACGGTACGGGCGTTTCGCCCGGAGGATTGCCGGGCCTTCGTGAAGCGCTGGTACCGACCCGGCAACATGGTGCTGGTGGTGGCGGGCGACGTGGAGGCGGCCGAGGTCGCACGGCTCGCCGAGCGGTGGTTCGACGGCGGCCCCCGGGGGCGGCCGCGGCCGATCCCCCGGCCGAGGGAGCCCCGGCCCGACGGGCCTCGGGTCTCCCTCGAGGAGCGGGAGGTGACCGAGGCGTACCTCAGCCTGGCCTTCCCGGGCCCGTCGGCCCGGAGCCCCGACGTGGCCGCCGTGGATCTCCTGGCCGCCCTTCTGGGCCAGGGGGAGGCGTCGCGGCTCCACCACCGGGTGAAGCTGGAGCGGAACCTGGTGCGGGGCGTCGCCGCGGGGGCGTACACCCCGCGCGATCCCGGCCTCGTGTACGCCTCGGCGGTGGCCGACCCGGACCAGGCGGACGCGGCGCTCGAGGCCGTGCTCCACGAGGTCTTCCGGCTGCGGCACGAACCCGTGGGGAGCCGGGAGTTGGAGCGGGCGCGGCTGATGCTGGAGGCCGAGTTCGTGTACCAGCGGGAGACGGTGCAGGGGCAGGCCGAGAAGGCCGGGTTCTTCCACCTGGTTCTGGGCAGCGTCGAGGCGGAGGAGCGGTACCTGGAGGCCCTGCGGGGGGTCGGCCCGGGCGAGGTGAGGGCGGCGGCGCGCCGGTACCTGCGGCCGGACCGCGCCGTCGTCGTGGGGCTCCAGCCCAAGGGGGGTGGGCTCGAGCCCGCCGGGGTGGCCCGGCGGGTGGAGGCCGCGGCGGCGGAGGTGCGACGGCTCCACCGCCGGAGCGTGGCCGTGCGGCGGGAGTGGGTGTGCCACCGCCTCGCCAACGGGGCCCGGCTGATCGTGAAGACGAACCCCCACGTGCCCCTGGTGGCGGTGCGGGTGGGCTGCCTCGGCGGGTTGCGCCGGGAGCCGGCCGAGAAGGCCGGGCTGTACCACCTGCTGACCCGGACCTGGACCCGGGGCACGGCGTCGCGCAACGTCTACGAGATCGCCCACGCCATGGACGCCCTCGGGGGTGAGGTGGAGGGGTTTTCGGGCCGCAACTCCTTCGGGCTGAGGGCCGAGTTCCTGGGCCGGTACGCCGAGGACGGGTTTGAGCTCCTGGCCGAGATTCTGGCCCACCCGACCTTCCCGGAGGAGGAGGTGGAAAAGGTGCGCCAGGACGCCTTGGCCGGCATCCGGGCCCGGCGCGACAACCCCTCGGGGTTCGCGTTTCGCCGGTTCGAGGCGGCCCTGTACGGCGACCACCCGTTCGGCCGGGACGTGCTCGGCACCGAAGAGGCCGTCCGGGCGCTCACGGCCGACGACCTGAGGGGCTTCTACCGGTCCGCGGTCCGGCCCGAGGAGCTGGCCGTGGCGGTGGTGGGCGATGTGAGCCCGGACCGGGTGATCGAGTTCTGGGAGCGGGCCCTGGAAGGGGTTCAGGCTCCGGGCGGGGCCCCGGCCGATCCCCCGGAGCCCCGGCCGCCGGTCGGCGCGGTGCACCGGGAGGCGTCGCCCTTCGAGCAGAGCCACGTGGTGGTGGGGTTTCTGGGGGCCCGGATCACCGACCCCGACCGGTACGCGCTCCGGGTGGCCGATGCCCTCCTGAACGGCCAGGGCGGCCGGCTGTTCCGCCGGCTGCGCGACGAGCGGGGGCTCGCCTACGCGGTGACCAGCGTGTGCGTGGAGGGGCTCGATCCCGGGTACCTGGCCGGGTACATCGCCACCGCCCCCGACCGGGCCGAGGAGGCCCGGGAGGGGCTCCTGGCCGAGATGGTCCGGCTGGCCGAGGAGCCCCCCGACCGGGACGAGCTCGAGCGGGCCCAGCGAAAGCTCGTGGGGGCGTTCGAGATCGCGCTCCAGTCCAACCAGGTGCAGGCCACCCAGATGGCCCTCGACGAGATCTACGGCCTGGGGCACCGGCACCTGGAGGCGTTCGCGGCGCGGATTTTTGCCGTGGACGCCGGGGCCGTGCAGCAGGCCGCCCGCCGGTACCTGCGGGCCGCGCACTGCGTCAGCGTCGTCCTGGGGCCGGACGGCGCGGCCGGCTGACGGGGCGGGATCCCGGCGGGCCGCCCGCCCGTTGGCCTCGCCCCCCAACGCTTCTGAATCCCGGGTCCGCACAGGTCGGTCCGCGAACGTTCCGGATCGAAAGAGCAGGTGGAGGGCGTCCCCCGTGTCCGCATCCGTTCCCGCCGAGATTCTGATCCGCTCCATCCACACCATGCTCGTGGTGTTCGACCCCGGGGCCCGGGTGACGCTGTGGAACCCGGCGGCCGGGGCCGCGCTGGGCCTGGCGGAGGGCGCCACCGGGGCCGACGTGGAAGGCCGGCTCGGGGACGAGGTCCTGGCGGCCGTGCGAACGGCCATGGACCGGCGCCGGGCCGCGCGGCTCGACGAGGTGCCCCTGGAGATCCGCGGGGAGCCGCGGATCTTCGGGGTCACGGTCTCCCCCCTGGAGGAGGCCGATCGCCTGCTGGGGGCCGTGCTCACCGGCCGGGACATCACGGAGCGGGTCCGGCTCTCCTCGACCCTGGAGGACCTGACCCGGCAGGCCGAGCGGGCCGCGGCCCTTCGGCGGCTCGTGCACGAGCTGCGCACCCCGTTGAACACCATTTTGGGCACGGCCCAGTACCTGGGGCTCATCTCCGAGCCGGAGGCGCCCGCCCGGCGGTACGCCCAGACGATCGCGGAGGAGACCGAGCGCCTGGCCCTCCTGCTGGACGGGATCTCCGAGCTCCAGGGCGCCGGGGACCTCGCGCTCCGCACGGCCGATCCCGGCCCCCGCGTGCGCCGGGCCGTGGAGCTCCTGGCCCCGGTGGCCGAGGACGCGTGCGTGCGCCTGGAGGCCGAGGTGCCCTCCCCCCTGCCGCCGATCCCCCACGACCCCGACCGGCTGGAGCAGGTGGCCGTCCACCTGCTCCAGAACGCGGTGGAGGCGGCCGGGGCCGGGGGGACGGTGCGGGTGCGGGTGTGGGCCGAGGCGGACGCGGTCGTTCTCGAGGTGGCCGACACCGGCCCCGGGGTGCCCGACGAGATCGCACCGCGGCTGTTCGAGCCGTTCGTGACGGGGAAACCCGGTCGGGGCCGGGGCCTCGGCCTGGCGGTGTGCCGCGAGATCGTGGAGGCCCACGGGGGGCGGGTCTCGTGGGAGTCCGATCCGGGGCGGGGAACCCGGTTCCGGGTGCGGCTGCCGGCGTCATGACCCGGGCGGGGGCGGAGGCGCTGCGGCGCCTCGAGGATCTGCTGGCCGGCCGGGTGCGGGTGCCGGCCGACGCCCTGGGACGGGTGCTTCCGGCCCTCCTGCAGCGGGCGGGCCCCCAGGGCCAGCAGGCCCTGGGACTCCACCTGGTGCGGGAGCCCGATCCCCGCCGGGCCGTCCTGCTCATCGAGGCCCTTCCGCCCGCGGCGGCCGAGCCCCTGATCCCCTATCTGGTCGAGGGGGTGCTGAAGCAGCCCACCCTCCCCCGGGGGCTGGCCACGGTGCGGGCCCTGGGAGACCTGGGAAGCCCCGCGGCCCACGCGGCCTTGGCCGAGATCGAGGCCCGCACGAACCATCCGGCGTTGCGGGCGGCCGCGGCGGCCCGGCGGGCGGAGATCGAGAACCGAAGCCCGGCCCGCTACCGGTGGATTCCCCGGCTGACCCAGGGGGGCGAGCCCGGCGGGGAGGTGGTGGAGGGCCTCGCCGGGGCGCCGGACCCGGACCTCGAACCCCTGCTCCTGGAGGTCCTGCCGGCCCTGGGGCCGGCGGGGCGCGCCGTGGCGCTCACGGTGCTCGGCCGGCGGGGCGGGGAGGCGGCGTACCGGGCCCTGTGTGCCGACCTCGATCCGGACCGTCCCGATCCGGGGGTGTTGGCGGCCCTGGCGGAGATCGCGGTGCGGCACCCCCCCTTGGCGGAACCCGACCGGGGCCGGTGGGTGACCGGGGTACGGCGCTGGGCGGGGGATCCGGAGATGGGGCCGCCCCTGGCCCGGCTCGCGTGCAGCGGCGGGGGCCCGGTGCCCCTCGAGGCGCTTGGGGCCATGCTGGCCTCCCCGGTGGAACCGGTGCGCCGGGAGGCCCTGGAGGCCCTGTTGCGCCGCCCCCTGCCCGAGGCCGAGCCCCTGATCCGGGAGGTGCTCGCCCGGGCCGGCGAGGCCGAGGCCGCGGCCTGTCTCGCCGCTTTGGGGCCGATGGACGACGGCCGGACCCTGCGCGCCTGGGCGGCCGACGCGCAGCCCGAGCGGCGCGCAGCGGCGGCCCGGGCCGCGGCCCGGTTGGGCCGGGAGGACCTGTGGGCCGACCTCCTTTCGGACCCGGATCCCCGGGTGGCCCTGGTGGCCGTCTCCCAGGTGACCGAGGCGTTCCCGGGGGATCCCGAGCCCCTGGAACGGGCGTGCCGCGAGTCGGCGATCCCGCTGGTGGTGGAGCGGGCCGCCGCGGCGCTCGGGGAGCGGGGCGATGCGGGGACCGCCGGGGAGCTGGCCCCCTGCCTCCTGGCGGAGCCCTGGCGGGCGGCGTCGGCGGCGAAGGCGCTCCTACGGTTGCGCCGGCGCGGGGAGGTCACCTGGGATCTTCTCGGCCCCGCGGCCCAGGACCGGATGCGGGAAGCCGCCCGGACCGCGCCCCTGGAGGGCGCGCTGCTCCAGGCCTGGGCGGGGTGGATCGAGGACCTGCCGGCCGACGTGCTGGAGACGCTCCAGGAGCGGCTGCGGGAGGGGCTTCGGGACCGGGGGAGCCGGAAACCCTCCCTGGCCGAGGCCACCTATCTCGCGGTGGCCGGCCGGCTGTCGGCCCTGCGAACGGCCAAGAGGTGCGCCGAGGAGGCCGAGACCCTGCTGGAGCGCCTGGGGAAGGGCCCGTCCCGGCCCGACCTGGTGGGGGCCCTGGCCCGGTGCTGGGCGCGTCCCGATGTGGACTTCCCGCCGGAACTTTCCCAACGCCTCGAGGCGTGTCTGGCGGCCGTGGCCTCGGACCGCGGGGCGCACGTGGGGGCCCGGGTGGAGGCGGTGCGGGCCCTGGGGCTTCGGGGTTCCGCCGCGTGCATTCCCACCCTGGTGCCCCTGTGCCGCAGCTCCGCTCCGGCGCTGGCGGACGCGGCCCGCAAGGCCTTGGGGGAGGTGTCGCGGCGCCACCCCGGGGCGGAAACGGTTTCCTCCGGGGCGGAAACGGGGGGGCCGTGCGTGCTGGTGGTGGAGGACGAGGCGGCGGTTCGGGACGTGTACTGCCGGTATCTCCTCGAGAAAGGGTTCTCGCCCCTGCCCGCCGCCGACGGGCTCCAGGCCCTGTCGCTCCTGGAGCGGGTGCCCGTGGATCTGGTGCTCCTCGACCTCCAGTTGCCCCGCCTCGACGGGTTCGGGGTTCTGGAGGCCCTGGCCCGGAGCCGGCGCCGGCCGCCGGTCGTCGTGGTGACCGCCCACGGCGACCGGGCCACCGTGCTCCGGACGGCCCGGTTCGGGGTGGAGGCGGTGCTGGTGAAACCGGTGAGCCTCGAGGCCTTGGTGGAGCGGATCGGAAGGATCCTGGCCCGGTAGCTGGCGGTTTTCCCCGTGGCGGGTAGGCTGGGGGGATAGCCCCACCGCCGGAGAACCGCCGAACGAAAAGGAGGCCCCATGCGTTCCCCACCCGCTCGCCCGCTCCACTGGATCGGGGACCCGGACCCGAGCGGCCGGGCCCTCGTGCTGCTCCACGGCGCCGGCGGGCACCACGGGCTGTGGCTCCCGGTGTGGCGGGAGCTGCGCGCCCGGGGTGTTCCCGCCCTGGCCGTGGACCTGCCCGGCCACGGCGGCTCCGCGCCGCCGCCGGAGTGGACCGTGGAGGGGCTGGCGGACGCCGTGGCCCGGGGGCTGCGGGAGGCCGGGGTGGGGTCGTGGGTCGCGGCCGGGCACTCCCTGGGCGGGGCCGTGGCCCTGACGCTCGCGGCGTCGGGGGATCCGGCCGTGCTGGGGCTGGGCGCGGTGGCCACCGGGGCCCGGCTCGGGGTCAACCCGGCGATCCTCGAGGGCATCCGCACGGCCTTCGACGCGACGGTGGATCGGATCGCCCGGTGGTGCTACCCCAAGGGCACGCCCGAGGCGGTGTGGAGGGACGCGGCCGCCACCCTGGCCGCCGCAGGCCCCGGGGTGCTGTGGAACGATTTCGAGGCCTGCCGCCGCTACGGGCTCTCACCCGAGGCCCTGGGCCGGATCGCCGTGCCGACGGCCGTGGTGTGCGGGGACCGGGACGTCATGACCCCCCCGGAGCTCTCCCGGGAGCTCGCCGAAGCGATTCCCCGCGCGGGCCTCCGCGTGGTTCCCGGGGCCGGGCACATGGTGATCCTGGAGGCGCCCGGGGCCGTGGCCGAGGCCCTGGCCGAGCTTTGGAAGAGGGCGGCCGGATGATCTTCTTCCCCCTGGCCCTGGTCTTCGCCCTCGCTCTCTTCTTCCTGGGGCTTTTCGTTCTGGCCCTGGTGCAGGTGGGGCTCATCGGCGCGGCCTTCGCGAAGCTGGGCCTCCCGCCCCAGGCCGTTCCCCTGGTGCTCCTCGGGAGCCTCCTGGGAAGCGGCATCAACATCCCGGTACGCCGGATCCAGGGGCCTCCCCAGCCGGCCGAGCTCGATCTCCTGGCCCTGGGGTTCCGGTTCCGGATGCCGGTCATCGCCCCCCGGCGCGAGACGATCCTGGCCGTGAACCTGGGCGGGGCCGTGATCCCGACCCTGGTGTCCCTCTACCTCCTGGGCCGGGCCGGCTCGCCCCTGGGGTACCTGGCCGCCACGCTGGCCGTCACCTGGGTCGTGCACCGGTTCGCCCGGCCCGTGCCCGGGTTCGGGATCGCCGTGCCCCTTCTGGTGCCGCCGGCCGCCGCGGCCATCGCGGCGCTGGTGTTCAGCCCGGCCGAGGCCGGCCCGGCCGCGTACGTGGCCGGCACCCTGGGCTGTCTGCTGGGGGCCGACCTCCTCAATCTGCCGAAAATCGCCCGGCTCGGGGCGCCCATCGCGTCCATCGGCGGGGCGGGCACCTTCGACGGGGTGTTCCTATCGGGCGTGATCGCCGTGTTCCTGGCGGCGTAGGGTTGTCCGCCGGGACGCGTGGACGCCAAACCCTCGTGACGCCCCTTCCTCGATTATCCTTGGCTCCCGGGCCCCGCGGGGGGCGCCTCTACCGGGGTCTTCCCGCCGGGTCCCAGCCCCGGCGTTCGTAGTACTCCCGCCGCATCCGCTCGAAATCCTCCCGCCGGAGGGCCGCCCCGGTCTCGGGCAGGGGCTCGTCGAAGAACCGCCGGGGGAGCCCGTCGTCTTCGGCGGTCAGGCCCTCCCGCAGGTTGAACCGCCGCACGGCGTCGGCGATCCGGCGGGCCGTGGCCTCCAGGGTCTCCCTCGTGCCGTCCACCCCCAGAACCAGGCGGGCGATCTCCCCGAGCGGCTCCCACCCGTAAAAGTCCCGGTAGAACCGGCAGAGCACCAGCGCGTCCATGAGGGCCAGGCGGTCCTCGTAGTCCACCAGCAAGGCGGCCTTGCCCTCCACCTGGTCCGGGGCGATCTGGCCCGAGAGTTCGGCCTTGTAGAAGGTGGTGCGCAGGTGGCACGCGCCCCGGTCCGAGGTGGCGTAGGCAAGCCCCATGCCCTGGAGCGCCCGCGGGTCGTACCCGGCCGGCTCGAGCCCCTTCACGTGGATCGCCACGTCCTCCAGGCCCCACTCCCGGGCCGCGGCCCGGATCCCCCGGGATAGCACCTCGCCGGGGCCCTCGCGCCGGGCGATCTGCCCCAGGAGCCGTTCGGCCGCCCCCACGTCGCCGAAGGGGATCCGCTCAGGGATGGCCCCCCGCTCGGAGGCCTCCATGGCGAAGGCCACCAGGTTCCCGGCGCTGATCGTGTCGAGCCCGAGCCGGTCGCACAGGTCGTTCAGGTGGGCCACCGCCTCGATCGGGGCGATCTCGCAAAGCCCCCCGAAGGCGTAGATGGTCTCGTACTCGGGCCCCTCGATCACGAGCCCCGCGTAGGGGCCCTCCTTGACCCGGCTCAGTTTCCCGCAGGCGAGGAAGCACCGGGCGCAGGCCCTGGGCTTCACCTCGCACCGGGAAAGGAGCGCGTCGGCCGAGATCTCGGCCGACCGGTCCCACCGGCCCTTGTGCCAGTACCGCGCCGGGAACGCCCCCACCGTGTTGAGAAGCGCCACCATGTTGGGGGTGCCGTAGTTCCGGTAGGTCTGGGCCGTGGGGCTTTCCCGGTGCTCGGCCGTCACCCGGCGCGCGAAGGCCTTGAGCCCCTCGGGGTCGGCTGCGGATTTCGCCCGGGTTCCGTGGAACACGATGCCCTTCAGGCGCTTCGAGCCCATGACCGCCCCGGCCCCGGTGCGGCCGGCGCACCGCCATCTGTCGTTCGCCACGATGGAGAGGACCACCCCGTTTTCCCCGGCCGGGCCGATCACGCAGGCCCCGGCCCGGCCGGATCCCCCGAACCGTTCGACCAGGGCCTTCTCGGCGGCGTAGGTGTCGGCGCCCCAGAGGTCTTCGGCGTCGTGGAACCGGGCCTCGCCGTCCCCCACCTCGAGCACCACGGGGCCGTCGGCCCGGCCCAGCACCACCACGGCGTCGAATCCGCACCGGGCGATCTTCTCGGCGAGCTTCCCGCCGGAGTACGACTCCGAGAAGAACCCGGTCTGGGGGCTCTTCGTCACGAGGGCGTGGCGGCAGGAGCCCGGCACCGGGGTTCCCGCCACCGGCCCGGCCAGCACGATGAGCGGGTTTTCCGGGGCCAGGGGGTCCACCCCCACCAACCCGTGGCGTTCCAGGAGCCACACCCCGAGCCCCTTGCCCCCCCAGTACCCCCGGAGCACCTCGGCGGGCACCTCCTCGGCCCGG
>CAZUYO010000074.1:0-11281 GCA_964624725.1 uncultured Thermodesulfobacteriota bacterium | reverse complement strand
TACGGCTGGAACTCCTCGTCCTCGGCGTCGTCGAGGGCGAGCGCGATGCCCCCTCCCCCGCCCGCCGGCACCGGAGCCGCCGCAGGCTTCGCCGTCCGCCGCTCCGGCAGCCGCTCCACCCGCCCCACCGCCTTCGGCACCACCGGCCGCGCCGGCGCCAGCGCCCCGTCGGCCAGCTTGAAAAACGCCACCGCCTCCCGAAGCCGCTCCGACTGCCCCGCCAGCTCCTCCGCCGTCGACGCCATCTCCTCCGACGCCGACGCGTTTTGCTGGATCACCTGGTCGAGCTGCTGGATCGCCTTGTTGATCTGCTCGGCCCCCGCGTTCTGCTCGGCCGAGGCCGCGCTGATCTCCTGCACCAACTCCGCCGTGCGCTGGATGTCCGGCACGATCTTCCGCAGCATCTCCCCGGCCCGCTCGGCCACCTCCACGCTCGAACGCGACAGCTCGCTGATCTCCGTCGCCGCCTTGCCGCTTCGCTCTGCGAGCTTTCGCACCTCGGCCGCCACCACCGCGAACCCCTTGCCGGCGTCCCCCGCCCGGGCCGCCTCGATCGCCGCGTTGAGCGCCAGGAGGTTCGTCTGCCGGGCGATCTCCTCGATGATCGAGATCTTCTCGGCGATCTCCTTCATCGCCCCCACCGTCTCGCCCACGGCCTCGCCTCCCTTCTTCGCGTCCTCGGCCGCCTGCCCCGCGATCCGCTCGGTCTCCTTGGCGTTCTCGGCGTTCTGGCGGATGTTCGCGGCCATCTCCTCCATGCTCGAGGTCACCTCCTCGATCGACGCCGCCTGCTCCGTGGCCCCCTGGGAGAGCTGCTGCGCCCCCGAGCTCATCTCCTGGCTCCCGGCGGCCACCTGCCCCGCTGCCGTGCGCACGCCCTGGATCACCTCCCGAAGTTTGGCGACCATGTCCTTGAGGGCCCGGGCGAGGTCCCCCACCTCGTCCCTCTGGTCCACGTCGAGGTCGGCCTCCAGGTCCCCGCCGGCCACGGCCCGGGCGAACTCCACGCCCCGGGCCAGGGGCCGTGCGATCCCCGAAGCCACGGCGAGGGCCAGGGCCGCAACGCCCAGGGCCAGGAGGGCACCCGTGACCACGATGGAGATCACGAGCGAGCGCACGGGCGCCTGGACCTCGGCCTCGTCCACCTCGGCCAGGAGCACCCAGGTGAACCCGCCCAGGTCCAGGGGCACGAACGCGCTGTACACCGGGCTGCCCCGGTAGTCGGCGATCAGCCGGGCGCCGGCGCGGCCCGACAGTGCCTCGCGCACGGCCTCGGTGTCCACCCCGTTGCGCTCCACGGTTCCCGCGAACGAAGCCCGCACCGAGTGGCCCTCGGGGTCCAGAAACGAGTCCGAGCGCATGCGTTTGTCGGGCCCCACGAGGTAGGTCTCGCCGGTCTTCCCCATGCCGGCCCGCTCCTGCATGAGGCGGTTCACGTCGTCGAGGGGGAGCCGCACCGCGGCCACGAACTCGACGTCTCCCCCGTGCACGAGGGGTTCGGCCAGGAATCCGGCCGGCTCCCCGCCGAGGGGGCCGTAGGGCGCCAGGTCCCCCAGGGCGGCGGCCCGGGTTTCCAGGGCCTTGCGCACGGCCCGGCCCAGGGGCGAGGCGGCGAGGTCGCCCTGGAGGGCGTTCTGGCCGTAGTCCTTGCCCCGGGCCACGGAGTAGAACACCCTGCCCTCGGGGTGGACGAGCAAAAGGTCCGGGTAGCCCTTGTCGCCCACGAAATCGGTGAGAAAGTCGTTCTCGCTCCCCTCGAGCCGGGAGGTCAGGGCCTCCTCGAGGGTCATGATGGTGACGATGCCCCAGTGGAGCCCCGGGGCCCGGACCGGGGCGAAGGCCGCCATCACCAGGTCGCCCATCGTGTTCGTGAACACCTCGGCTCCGGTCTTCCCGGCCAGGGCCGCCTCGATGTAGGGGGTCGTGACGGCGTAGCCCACCTTGAGGTTCGGGTTTTTCTTCACGTACACGATCGAGTCGCTCCGGAGTTCCGAACGCCCGTCCTGGAGGCCCACCAGGTACGTCTCGCCGGTCTCCCCGAGCCCCAGCCGGTCCTGGACGATGGCGTTTGCGGCCTCGGGGGTGATGCGGTAGACGAGCCGCCCCAGGTCCGTCCCGTCCTCGCCCCGCACCGGCGCGGCCACGAAGAGGGACTGGGCCCCGCCGGCCGGCCCGAAGGCCTCGTAGTCCTCGAAGGCGGCCGTTTCGGCCGTTTTCGCGAACACTCGGGCGAGCCCGGTGTCCGCGATCGGCGGCGCGGTCACCGAAAGGCCGGGGGAGAGGGTTCCCGACGCCGCGTAGCTCACCCGTCCCTCGGGATCGAGGAGGATCACGTCGGCGTACCCGTACCGCTCGGCGTACGAGGCGAAGGCCCCGTGGTACTTCTCGCGGAAGAACGCCTCGAGTTTTTCGTCCACGGTGCCGTCGGCGTCGAAGATCTGGCCGAACTTCTGGGCTGCGTCCACGACCGTGGGATTCCGGGAGAAGGCCTCGATGTCCGAGATCTGCTCCTCCAGGTACTCGGTCACCTGGCGGCCCTTGAGCCCCGTGATCGCGCCCAGCTTGTCCAGGGCCTCCTGCCGGAGGTTCCCGGCCGTCTGGACCAGGCTGTGGAGGTCTTCGCGCCACGTGGCGAAGAGTTCCTCGACCTGTTTCTTCTTGAGGTCCCGGGCCGCGACGAGCTTCTCCACGGCCGCCGCCTCGAGGCTCTCCCCCGCCTTGCGGGCCGACCAGAACCCCACGAGCGCAAGGGGCACCAGGCCGGCGGCGAGGAACAACAGGATCAGCTTGGGTTTCATGCGGATGTCCTTCAGGCGGTACGTCACGGTTCTCCCTCCGTGGTCAGGCCGCCTCGGCGGCGGCGCCGCTGTGGATCTTCTGCGGGTCCAAGATGAGGGCCACGCTCCCGTCCCCCAGGATCGTGGCGCCGGAGAGCCCCTCCACGTGCCGGTACACGCGGCCCAGGGTCTTGATCACGGTCTGGTGCTGGCCCACCACCTGGTCCACTACCAGGCCGAACCGGGTGCCGTCCAAGTCCACGATCACGATCTGTTCCCTCTCGGGCGGCTCCCCGGCCAGGCCGAACCAGTCGCGCAGCCGCACGTAGGGCACCAGGTGGCCGCGCACCTCCACGAGCCGCCGGCCCCGGGCCCGCTCCCGTTCGGCCCGGCCGAGTTCCACGCACTCCTCCACGAGGTCGAGGGGCACAACGAACGCGCTTCCCCCGGTCTCCACCAGGAGCCCCTCGATGATGGCCAGGGTGAGCGGCAGCCGGATCACGACCCGGGTACCCTCGCCGCGGCGGCTTTCGAGTTCCACGGTGCCCCGCAGGGCCTCGATGGACCGGCGCACCACGTCCATGCCCACCCCCCGGCCCGACACGTTCGAGACCGCCTTGGCCGTGGAGAACCCGGGCTCGAAGACGAGATCGAAGAGTTCCCGGTCCGAGGGCCGGGCGTCGGGGGCGAGGAGGCCCCGCTCGACGGCCTTGGCCCGGATGGCCTCGGGGTCGAGCCCCCTGCCGTCGTCGGTGATCTCGATCACCACGTTGGCCTCGGCGTGGTGGGCCGCGAGCCGCACCGTGCCCTGCCGGGGCTTCCCCTCGCGCTCGCGCTCGTCGGGGGGCTCGATCCCGTGGTCGAGGCTGTTTCGGATGAGGTGCACCAGGGGATCCCCCATCCGCTCGATCACGGTCTTGTCGAGTTCGGTCTCGGCCCCCTCGGTCACCAGGGCCACGTCCTTGCCGAGTTCGGCCGAAAGATCCCGCACGAGGCGCCGGAACCGGCTGAAGGTGGTGCCGATGGGCATCATCCGGATGTTCAGGGCGGTGTCCCGGAGTTCGGTGGTGAGCCGCTCCATCTCCTCGGAAATCGACAAGAGTTCCGGATCGCCGCCGGTTTCCGCCCGCCGGGCCAGCCGGGCCTGGGCGATCACGAGTTCCCCCACCAGATCCACGAGGCGGTCGAGCTTGCCGGCGCTCACCCGCACCGTGGCCTCCACGGCCGGCGCCTCCCGCCCCTTGCGGACCACCTCCTGTTCGGCCAGGGCCGAAGCCACCTGGGAGGGCGTGACCTTCCCTTTCTCCACCAGGATCTCGCCCAGGCGCTTCTGCTCGGCCACCGCGTCCCGCAGGTCCTCGGCCGAGATGTCGCCCCGCTCGATCAGGATGTCGCCGATGCGGCGCACCCCGTCGTCGTCCTCCTCGGCGCCGGCGACTTGCTCGATCCGAAGGTCGCTGTCGTCCTCCACGAAGAGGAACACGTCCCGGACGGCGTTCTCCCCCCGGTCGGTGCGGAGCACGACGTCCCAGGTCAGGTAGCAGTTCTCGGGGTCGAGATCCTCCAGGGGCGGCACCCGGTCGGCGTGGCACACCACCCGGCACTCCCCGAGTTCCCGCAGTTCGTCGAAGAGCCGCAGGGGGTCCGTGCCGGTGAGCCACAGGTTCGCGGGCGGGACAAACCGGATCCGGTACACGGCCGGGCTCGCGGTGTCACCGGATTCCGCGACCGGCTCCTGCGGGCCCGCGGGCGCGTCCCCAGCGGGAGGCGTGGTCGGCGCCCCCCTGAGCCCGGCCAGGATCGCCTCGGCCTCTCCCGGGTCGGCCCGTCCCTCCAGGAGCGCCCGGATGTGGTCGCGGCTTCGGAGCCCCAGGTCGATCAACTCCGGCGTGACCCCGGCCTCGCCGTTTCGCACCCGGTCGAAGGCGGTTTCCACCTCGTGGGTGAAGGCGGCCACGTCGTCGAACCCGAACATGGCCCCCGACCCCTTGATGGTGTGGAGCGCCCGGAACGCCCGGGCCACCAGGTCCATGTCGTCGGGGGACTGTTCCAGTTCGAGGAGAACTTCCTCGAGTTCGGTCAGGAGTTCGCCGGCCTCCTGGAGGAACACCTCGCGGTACGCGTCGCTCATGGGTTTTCGTCTCCCGGCCTATTTCCCGATCAGTTTGGCCACCACGGCCAGAAGCTGCTCCGGCTGGAACGGCTTCACGATCCAGCCGGTGGCGCCGGCCGCCTTGCCCTCGGCCTTCTTGGCCGCCGCCGACTCGGTGGTCACCATGACCACCGGCGCGAACCGGTGCCTGGGATGGGCCCGCACGGCCTTGATCAGCCCGATGCCGTCCATGCCGGGCATGTTGAGATCGGTGAGCACCAGGTCGAAGGGGCCGTCCGTGTCGAGCTTTCGCGCACCGTCGTTTCCGTCGTTGGCCGTGACCACCTCGTAGCCGGCCTGCTTGAGGGTGAAGGACACAAGCTGGCGCATGCTGGCCGAGTCGTCGGCCGCCAAGATCCGCTTAGCCATCGCCGCCCTCCTCTGCGTCTCCCATCCACGCCTCCAGCGAAAATCCCGCCGCCTCGGCCGCCCGGCCGAGGGCCTCGGACACCCCCGTCAGCCGAAACGAGCCGCCCCTCGCCCCGGCCGTTCGCCCGCACGCGGCCAGCACCTGGAGAAACGCCGAGTCCGCCTCCTCCACCCCGGAGGCGTCGACCCGCACGTCGGGGTCGGCCTCGAACGCCTCCCTAAGGGTTCGGAAGGCCTCCCCGATCCGCTCCACCGTGATCTTTCCCGCGAGCCGCACCGTCTGCATGTCGGTTCCCCTCTCAAAACAGCTCCACGTTGTCCCCGAACTCCCCGGCCTCCTCGTCGGCCGCGCCCCCCACCACCTCCTCGTGCACCCGGCGCTGGGTGGCCATGGTGTAGTCCCTCTGCACCCGGTCGACGAGATCCCCGGGCCCAGCCACGCCCGGGGGCACCGCGGCGCGGAGGGTCTCGAGGAGGGAGGCCATCTCGAGGCGGGCCGACGCGACCTCGTCGCGCACCCACGCGGCGGGTGAATCCCGCCGGGCCTCGGCGAGCGTCTCGTCGAGCCGCCCAAGGCACGCGCCGAGTTCCGTTTCGGCCTCCCGGCGGATGGCTTCGAGCGCCCGGGCCGCGCCATCGAGCCGCTGCGGGAGCCCGGCAAGCCCCTCGAGCCCGTCGTCCCCGCCCTGACCCTGCCGAAGCGACGCCGATGCCTCCCCGAGGCGGCGCAGGGCGTCGGCCACCCCGCGCCCCACCCCCCCGGCCTTGGCGGCCTCCCGCTGGATCTCCGTTGCGATCACGGCCAGCGTGCGGCCGTCCCGGCCGGCCCGGGCCGCCTGGATGATGGCGTTGAGCGCGATGAGGTCCAGGTCCGCCACGACGTCTTCGATCGTATCCACCTGATCGGTGAGGGCCTCCGCCTCCGACGCGGCCTGCCGAAGGATCCCGGCCACCTCGTCCCTGGAGGTCCGGAGGGTTTCGAGATGGGCGGTGAGGTCCCCGCCGCCCACGACCTCTTCGCCCCCGCTTCCCGCCTGCAGGGCCTCCAGCGAGGTTCGCAGCCCGGCCGCGGCCTCATCGATCTCGTCGAACTCCCGGCCCACCGCCTCGAGCGCGGCCGCGTAGGCGTCCAGGGCCTCGTCCATCTGGGCGATCTCGAGGGCGAGAACCGACGCGATCTCGGCCTCCGCCGCGCCGGGGCCGGCCTCCGCCGGATCCTCCGCGTACCCGGCCGCGGCCCCCAGGGCGAGCCCCACCTGCTCGAGGCGCTGGCGCGTGATGTCCTGGGACTGGAGCTCCGTGAGGATCCGGCCGGCCGCCGCCCCGGCCGCCTGGGCCGCCCGCCCCATCCCCTCCGCCGCCGCCCGGGCCCTCGAAGCCGCGGCAACGCTCGCGTCCACCGCTTCCCGCATCCGCTCCACCGCGGCCCGCAGGTCCTCCACCCCCCGGGCCTCGAGCCGCTGGAGTTCGTCCCGGCGGGCGCGCACGGCGTCTTCGAGCCGGCGGGAGCGGCGGAGTACCGAGTCGAACAGCTCCCCGATCCGCACCGAGAGCCGCGCCACCACCTCTGGGAGCACCATGAGGTCGCTTCGGGCGGCCCCGAACCGGGCCACCTCGATCCGGGTCGACACGGCGAGCGCCCGCAGGTACCGCACGGCCCGTTTCGCCTCCTCGGCGGCCGCGGGCACGTCGGCCAGGGGCGCCACCAGCCGGTCCAGGGCCAGGGCCGCGTGGGAGCCCGCGTCCCACCCGGCGAGCGCCTCCATGCCCCGCCGGAGGTCTTCGACCACCGCCTCGAGCCCCACCCCTCCCAGTCGGCCGGCCGTCTCCTCGGCCCGGGCCGCGGCGTCGAGGCAGCACTCGAGCAGGGCCTGGACCCGGCCCAGGTAGGCCACGAACCGCTCCTCCGAGGCCCGGGCCGTATCGGCGACCCGGCCGGCCGCCTGGGACAGGCGCCCGGCCAGTTCCTCCAGGAAAACCCCGGACCCGTTCACGGCCCCTCTTCCGGTCCCGCGGAGCACCGATAGGGGAGCCGGATCACGACCCGGGTTCCCCGGTCCTCCTCGCTTTCGATCTCCATCTGGCCCCCACACCGCCGCACGGCCTCGTGGGCCAGGCTCAGGCCCAGGCCGGTCCCCCCCTCCTTGCGGGAGAAGAACGGCATGAACACTTCGTCCAGGATCCCCTGGGGAATCCCGGGCCCGTCGTCCTCCACCACGACCTCGGCCACGCCGTCGTACTCCCGCGTGGCGTAGGGGCCGAGGGCCACGCGGACCCCGACGCGACCGCCGGTGAGGGTGACGGCCTCGGCGGCGTTGACGAGCACGTTCACGAGGGCGGTCTCCAGGTCGGCGCGGGCGCCGAAGACGAACACCGGCACCTCGGGTCCCTCCACACGCAGCACCCCATGGGGCGGCATGCGGTGCCGCACCAGCCGGACCGACGCTTCGAGCACCTCCCCCAGGTCCAGCGGCTCGGCCTCGTTGCGACGCGGTTTGGCAAACCCCTGAAGCCCCTTCACGAGATCCTCCACCCGGTGAACCCCCTGGGCCAGGTCCCGCACCAGGGCCTCCAGGTCCGCCCGCGTAAGCCCGGGCAACAGGGCCGGCCCCTGGGGATCCGCGTCCCCCGTACAGGCCACGCACCGCTCCAGGACCTCGACGTTCCCCTTGACGAACGTGAGCGGGTTGCGGAGTTCGTGGGCGAGCCCCGCGAGCAGCCGCCCCAGGGTGGCGAGTCGCGATTCCCGCGCCTCGTGCTCCCGCAGGCGCGCCACCTCCTCTTGGAGGACGGCCGTCTCGTGCCGCAGGAGACACCGCTCGATCGCCGGCTGGAGGTGGCCGCGCAGGGTCTCCAGGTCCACGGGCTTCTCCACGTAGTCCGTGGCCCGGGACCGCAGGGCCTCCACCACGGTTTGGCGCTCGGAAAACGCGGTCATGAGGAGCACCTCGGTGTCGGAGCTGACCCGGCGGATCTCCCGGAGGAGTTCGACCCCGGTGAGCCCCGGCATGCGGATGTCGGACACCACGATCTCGGGCCGCTCCTCCCGGAAGAGCATCCAGGCCTCCAGGCCGTCGGACGCCTCCAGCACCGGGCACCCCAGGTCCCGGGCGGCCTCCGCCACGAAGGTGCGCACGCTTCCGTCGTCGTCCGCCACCAGCACCGTGGGCGCGTACGTCCCCGAAGGCATCCCGTTCCCGACCGCGGGCTCACCCATCGCCGTCTCCCTCCGGTTCCGTGTCGATGCCGAAATACTTCAAAAATCTGGATTCCGGGGCGACCCGAGCCCCGGAAGCGCGAGACATCCACACCCACTCCAGATCCGGCGCCTCCGACGGGTCCCACAGGATCCGGCCGAGGCGAAGCCCCGTCGCGGCCGCGACGGCGGCCCCCAACGCCCCCGCGATCCCGTCCAGGCCCGCGGCCCTCGGGTGGCAGGCCGCCTCCACCCGCCCGTCCGGCCCGACCCCCACGGCAACCACGTCCGTCGGCACCCGGGCGGCCCGGATCTCCCTTTGGAGAACGTCGGCCACCCGGTGGGGCAGGCCCGCCTCGGCCTCGTACAGCCGCACGAGGTCCCGGGCCAGCCAGTGGCTTTCCGAGAGGTAAAAGCGGTGCACCCCCTTGGAGCCGCCCCGACGGACCAAGCCGAGTTCCTCGAGTTCGTCGAGGGCGCGCTTGGCCGCCGACGGGGCGACTCCGGCGGCCGATGCAATGCTTCGCCCCGACAGCCCGCCCCGGCGGGCCACGACGCGCAGCACCTTTACCCGAACCGGCGACGAGAACACCTTGTCGAGCCAGTTCACGCCCCGGCCTCCATCGCGTCGAGAAGAAGACGCCGCCACCGCAGGTACCGGGCCTCGGCCCCCCGCACCACCTCGGTGACCTCGTCGAGGCTTTCGAACGGCTTCACCAGATAATCGAAAACCCCCAACCGGTACGCCTCGACCACCCGGTCGAGCTGGTGGTAGGCCGTGATCACCACGAACTGGACCGGACTGCCCGCCTCCCTGCACCGCCGGATCAGGGTGGGCCCGTCGAGCCCGGGCATCACCAGGTCGGTGATCACGAGGTGGAACGGGCTCCCCCCTGGACTCTGGAGCAACCCCAGGGCCTCGGTGGGCTCGTGGCAGCTTCGGCACTCGTATCCCTGAAGCCGAAGATGGAGGGACAGGGTCCGTCCCACGGCGGGTTCGTCGTCGACCACCAGGATGCGAAACGGCCCGGACTCCGGCATCGCGGCCTCCCGCGTGTTCTCATGAGCGAACAACCGATTCATCACACCCCCAAGGGATCGGCAGAGCGCCGTCTTTCTTGACACCGCCCGCGACTTTCTGTTCTCTCCCGAGAGCATTATTTCCGGTTTTCGCGGTCGGGCCTTGGCCGGGGCTCAAGGAGGCCAACCGCGTGCCGATAGAAAACGAGCGGAAACTGTCCTTGCCGCAGGGAAATTTTCTGGTAACCGACCGGGGAACGTCGGGCAGTTCGGAGGACCCCCATGACGGATCCGAAACTCCAACGCGACCTGCTCCTCCACGCCATCGAGGCCTTCGAGGACGGGGTGGCCATCCTGGGGCCCGACCGCCGGGTGCGGTACGCGAACCGGGCGTACCGGGACCTCTGGGGTCTTTCCCCGGAATTTCTCGCCGGCCAGCCCCCTATCGAGGACTGCATCCGGGAGGTGTGCCGCGCCGGGATCTCAGCCCCGGAGGACCCGGAGGCCCTGATCCGGGAGCGGCTGGAACAGTTGGAACGCCGCGCCCCGAACACGGTGATCGAGACGCCCCGGGCCGACGGCCGGGTGGTGGAGGGCCGGGCCAACCCGCTGCCGGACGGCGGCTGGGTCCTCACGTTTCGCGACATGACCGGCCGGGTCCGCGAGCGGGACGAGTTGGCCCGGAGCCGGGCGTTCTACGAGACGTTTCTGGAACGCACCCACGCGGTTCCCTGGGAATTCGACCTGGAAGCCAACCGATTTTTGTACATGGGCAAGCAAGTCACCGCCCTTACGGGCTACCCCCCGGAGGCGTGGACCGACCTCGCCTCGTGGGCCAACCGGATCCATCCCGAGGACCGCGAGCGGGCCGTTCGGGCGTGCATGGTGGCGAGCCGGGCCGGGGAGCCCCACGAACTGCGCTACCGGATGGTTACGGCCCGCGGCGAGGTGCGCTGGATCCTCGACGTGGTGACCCCGGTGCGGCTGCCGAGCGACGGGATCCACCTGTTCGGGATCTTCATCGACGTCACCCGGGAGGAGGAGCGGGAGGAGCGGCTGCGGCGGGCCGAGGAAACCGTGCGCCGGGTGGAGCGGCTCGAGACCTTGGGGCTCGTGGCCTCCGGGGTGGCCCACGACTTCAACAACCTGCTCACCCCCATCCTCGCGTACGCGGAACTCGTGCAGAGCGACCTGCCGGACGACTCGCCCCTGCGGCCTCACGTGGCCCGGATCGAGGCCGCGGCGACCCAGGCGGCCGTGCTGGCCCAACAGGTGCTGGCGCTGTGCCGCGGCCTGGGCGCCGGGCCGCTCGTGCCGGTGGATCTCGGGGCCGCGGTCCGAAGGGCGGAGGATCTTCTGCGCACGGCCGTGCCCGGGAGCGTGGAGATCCTCATCGACACGTCCCGCGCGGAGGGCGCGCCGGTGCGCGCCGACGAACCCAGGCTCCAGCAGGTGCTCCTCAACCTCTGCGTGAACGCGGCCCAGGCCATGGAAGGGAACGGCCGTATCGAGATCAAGGTGGAGCGCGCCGGGGGTGCGGCCCGCCTCACCGTGGAGGACGAGGGGCCGGGGGTGCCCGTGGAACTGCGGGAGAGGCTCTTCGAGCCCTTCTTCACCACCCGGAGCGGCCAGGGCGGCACCGGGATCGGGCTCGCCACGGTGCGGCGGATCGTGGCGGACGAACTGGGGGGAAGCATCCGGGTCCGGAACCGGCCGGCCGGGGGTGCGTGCTTCGAGGTGGTGCTGCCGCTGGCGGAAGACCGCCCG
>CAZUYO010000073.1:0-11285 GCA_964624725.1 uncultured Thermodesulfobacteriota bacterium | reverse complement strand
TAGAACACGAACGGCCGGCGGTCGGCCCGCAGGATCCGCCGGAGGGCCCATCGGGTTGCGGCGTAGGGCAGCAGCCGGAAGTACCCCCCGCCGGCGGCCGGCCAGTTGCGGCCGAGGAGCCGCACCGGCGTCACCGGCACCTCGAGGAAGCGTGGCCCTCCGGGCTCCGCGCCCGGGTCCGACGGAACCCAGTTCCCGGCCCCCTCCCCCTCGAGCCGCTCCAGCCAGAAGGGGAACCGGGGCCACTCGGCCAGGCCGTACAGATCGTGGCGCACGGGGAACACGCTGGAGTCGTACGTGAACCCGGCTTCCACCAACTCGTCGAAGGCCCACAGGGTGGTGGGGCCGATGGAGTAGCTGGGGGCCCGGTACCCCCGGACCGCCACCCCGGCCAGGTCCTCCAGGAGCCCCTTGGCCCGGCGGACGTCGTCGCGGAACGCCTCCCGGGTCAGGGTGGTCACCCGGCGGTGGCCGTACCCGTGGCAGGCGATCTCGTGGCCCGCCGCCGCGATCCGGCGCACGAGGGCCGGGCACCGTTCGGCCACCCATCCCAGCACGAAAAAGGTGGCCCGCACCCCGAACGCCCCGAGGAGCTCGAGCACCCGTTCGGTGTTCCTTTCGACCCGGATCTCCCGGGCCTCCCAGGTCTCCGGGGGGCACACGGCCTCGAAGGCCGAGACGTGGAAGTAGTCCTCCACGTCCACGGTGAACGCGCTGGGGAACGAAGGCGAGGGCTGGGGCAACGAATCCGTCCTTGGCGACCGGGGCAACGGGCAAGGGGGCCGGCTACTTGATGCTCCGGACCTCCTCGTAGGTGGTCATGCCGTCCACGGCCTTGGTGAGGCCGTCCTCGATCAGGGTCCGGAACCCGTTGGCCCGCGCGGCCTCCGCGAGCTCCTGGGCCGAGGCCCCGCCGAGGATCAACTGGCGCATCTCGTCGTCGGGCACGAGGAGCTCGAACACCCCAATCCGGCCCCGGTACCCGGTGCCGCCGCAGGCCCGGCAGCCCACGGCCCGGTAGAGGTGGGGGTTCTCCCGGCCCGTGGCCCGGCGCAGCTCCTCCTTCACGGGCTCGGGGGGATCGAACGACTCCAGACACTCGGGACACAACCGCCGCACCAGGCGCTGGCCCAACACCGCCGCCAGGGCCGAGTAGAGCATAAAGGGCGCCACCCCTTGCTCCAGCACGTGGGGAACCACCCCCAGGGTGTTGTTGAACACCATGCGGGCGAACACCAGGGTCCGGCCCAGGGCGGCCTCCACCACGGTGGAGAGGACCTCGGTGGTCGGGACCTCGCCCACCATGAGGTAATCGAGATCCTGCTTCACGAGCGACTTCAACCCCTGGGCGAAGGTGAGCCCGGCCCGTTCGTTGGGCTCCGCCTGGTTGATGTCCGCGAGCCGGTTCTTGATGGGATTTTCGTAGGTGAAGGTCACCCGGTGGGGGCTCTTCAGCGCGTTCAGGCTCGCGTAGATCGTGGAGGTTTTCCCGCTGTCGGGCGGCCCCACCACGAGCACCAGCCCCCGCTCGGCCGCGATGACCCGGCGGTAGGTCTCGAGCATCTCGGGGGTCATGCCGAGGTTCTCGAGCCGGAGCTCCTCCTTGGAGAACGGCTGCTGGAACGTGAGGACCACCTGCTCGCCGTTTCGCACCGGGAAGGTGGCCACGTCCACATCGTAGAACTGGTCCTCGCTGCGCACCCGGAAGTACCCCTCCTGGGGCAGCCGCCGCTGGAGGATGTCCATCCCGCTCAGGATCTTCAGGCGGTTCACGATGTTCTGGGCGTACTCCTTCGGGGGGGTGACCAGGGTCTCCAGGTGGCTGTTCACCCGCAGCTTCACCTGGACGGCCGACTCCTCGGGCACGATGTGCACGTGGGTCGCCTTCTTGTCGAGGGCCGCCAAGAGCACCGAGTTCACGATCTTGACGATCGGGGCCTCCGAGGCCGACTCGAGGGCGTCCTCCAGGTTCTCCTCGACGGCCCGCTGGAACTCCTGGGGCGTGATGATCTCCAGTTCCCGCTGGGCCTTGAGGTCGAGGGCGTCCTCCCACTTCTCCGATTTGGGGAAGAGCTCCCGGAGCTTTTGCTTGATGCCGTACATGGACGAGACCACCGGCGCCACCCGAAGCCCCGTCATGAACCGCAGTTCGTCGATGACCCGGTAGTCCTGGGGGTTGGCCATGGCCACCGTGAGCGTTTTCTCGTCCCGCTCCACCGGCACCACGTAGTTCTTCTTCATGAACCGTTCGGACACGAGCTCCACGAGTTCCCGCGGCACCTGGTACTTGGACAGGTTGATGGCGGGGACGGCGAGCTGGCGGGACAGGAGGTACTCCAGATCCTCCTCGGTCACATAGCCCTTCTTGATCAGGATGGAGCCCAGCCGCTCGCCGGTGCGGCGCTGGTCGGCCATGGCCTCGGCCAACTGTTCGCTCGTGATGATCTTGAACTCGATCAGGAGCTGTCCGAGCTTTTTTCGCATGGTGCCAGCCTCCCTACGCTGGGCGGCGAGACGGCTCGTCGGCGCGGGGGCCACCCCCCCGCCGAACCGGAGGACCGCGGCCAATCCTCACCTTACGTCACAAGAGATGGCGCTCCCCCCCGTCCCCTACCCCTCGGCGGCCTCCTCGTCGGGGGGCGGCGCCTCCGCCGGTTCGTCCCCCTCGTCCGGGCCGAACCCCTCCTCCTCGTACGGCCCATCCCCGGCGTCCCGGCCGGCCGGGCGGAAGGTTTCGAACACGGCCCGGTGCTGGCGGTAGAGAAAATCCACCACCCGCAGCAGATCCTCGCGCAGGTGTTCCATGGCCTCCCGGTGGGCCGCGAAGGAAAGCCCGTTGGGCGGGGGTTTCTCCAGAAAGGCGCTGGCCCCGGCCTCCAGGACCCGCCGCCGCACGGGCGAGAGGTCCACGTCGCTCAGGTACACCAGCGGCACGTGGGGGAACCCCTCGGCCAGGTACCGCACGGTTTCCCGGTCGGCGCCGTTCGGCCCGCTGCCCACCACCGCCACCGAGAACCAGCCGGCCGACCCCTCCTCGGCGAGCGCCTCTTCCAGGGCCTCCAGGCTCTCGAGTTCGTCGTACGCGACCCCGTAAGCCTCGAACCACTCGCAGGCCGCATCGCGGACGCGGGGATCCGGGTCGAACAGGAACACCTTGGGCTCCGGGAACTCCCACTCGCCCCCCAGAAGGCCCCGCCGGGCCTCCTCCAGGAGCCGCATCCGGCGCTTCCACTGCTCCTTGAGCCGGGCGAGCCGCTCGTTGAACTCGGCCTCCCGCCGTTCCACCTCGGCGAGCCGGCGGCGAAGCTCCTGCTCCAAGGAGGCGAGGGCCTGCTGCTTCTGCTTGAGCTTCGCCACGACGGCCGGGTTCGCGCCCGGTCCCGGGGCGGCCCGGGACACCCCGGAGGCCACGGCCGTCACCTGGGCCTCCAGCCGGTCGAGCCGGCGCCGGAGGTCCTCGTCGTCCTTGGCCTCCTGCGTCGGGGGGGCTTTCCGGCCCTCCTGGTCCCGCCGCACCTGCTCGGCCACCTCCCGGATCAGGGCCGGGCCCAGCTCCCGCTGGTCTTCCACGTACCCGTGCAGCAGGGCCGCGTCGCAGAGCACATTGATGAGCCGCGGGATCCCGCCCGTGGCCTCGTGGATGATCGGGATCACCTCGGTCGGGAACACGGGGGCCCGCTCGGGGTCGGTCACCACCCGGCTCAGGCGGTGGTGGATGTACTCCCCCACCTCGCCGACGCTCAGGGGGCCCAGGTGGTAGCGCACGGTGATCCGCTGACGCAGCTGCTCGAGCTCGGGGCTGTCGATGAGGTCCCGGAGCCCCGGCTGGCCCGCCAGCACCAGGTGCAGGAGCTTCACCTTCTCGGTCTCCAGGTTCGAGAGCATCCGGAGGCCCTCGAGGGTGGAGACCGCCAGGTTCTGGGCCTCGTCCACGATCACCACGCAGTTTCGGCCCTCGCGGTAGCGGGCGATCAGAAACTCGTTGAGGGTGCTCAGGAGCGCCGTCTTGGAAAGGCCCCGGGGGTTCAGGCCGAAATCCTCGAGGATGAGCTCCAGCAGTTCCTTGTAGCTCACCCGGGTGTTCGTGACCTGGCTCAGGACCAGCGAGTCCCCGAGGTTCCGGACCAGGGTTCGCAGGAGGGTGGTCTTCCCGGCCCCCACCTCCCCCGTGACCATGACGAACCCGCTGCGGGACTCCACCCCGTAGGTCAGGTGGGCCAAGGCCTCCCGGTGGTTCTTGCTGAGGTAGAGAAAGTCCGGGTCCGGGGTCAGGGAGAAGGGTCGTCCCGACAGCCCGTAGAACTCGGTGTACATGCCGCGTCACCCCGCGGTGCTACTTGGCGCCCTTGCCGAAGAGGACCACCTTCACGGTCTCGAGGATGATGGAGAGGTCCATCCAGAACCCCATCCGCTTGATGTAGTACAGGTCGTACCGGAGCTTCTCCAGGGCGTCCTCCTTGGTGGAGCCGTAACTGTACTTCACCTGGGCGAGCCCGGTCACCCCCGGCTTCACGGTGTGGCGCTGGACGTAGTAGGGGATCTCCCGGGCGAGCTGCTCCACGAAAAACGGCCGCTCCGGCCGGGGGCCCACGAAGCTCATCTCCCCCTTGAGCACGTTGATGAGCTGGGGGATCTCGTCGATCCGGGTCTTCCGGATGATCCGGCCCACCCGGGTGACCCGGTCGTCCCGGTCCCGGGCCCACACCGGGCCGGTGTGGGCCTCGGCGTCGGCGCGCATGGACCGGAATTTCAGGACCTCGAACCGCCGGCCCCGCTCCCCCACCCGCTCCTGGCGGAAGAACACGGGCCCCGGGGAGTCGAGCTTGATGGCCAGGGGCACCACGGCCCAGATGGGGGCGGAGAGCACGAGCCCCAGGAGGCTCGCCGTAAAGTCCACGACCCGCTTGACGAGGAGCACCACCGGGTGCTTCGAGAACCCCTCCGAGAAGATGAGCTGGCTGGGCCGCAGGTGCTCCACCAGCATCTTCCCGGTGAGCTCCTCGTAGAAGGCCACCCCGTCCAGGACCGGTTTTCCCGAGAGCCGAAGCTCCAGGAGCTCCCGCACCGGAAACTTCCCCCGCCGCTCCCCGATGGCCACCACCACCCGGTCCACGTCGCTCCGCCGGGCCACCTCGAGGAGGTCCTCGAACCCGCCCAGGACCCGGGGCAGCCCGTCCCGCCCCCTGGCCTCGTCCGGGTCGGCCGCGAGGCAGCCCACCACGTGGAATCCCAGGGTCTTGCGCGCCAGGGTCTCCCGGTACACCTTCCGGGCCAGGTCCCCCGCCCCCACGAGGAGGATGCCCACGGAAAGCCCCCGGCTCGAGAGCACCGCCGTGTAGCCCAGGCGCCACAGCACCACCACCCCGATCACGATCCCCACGAACAGGACGAAGATGCCCCGGCCCAGGATGAGATCGGGGTAGAGGTAGTAGGCGAACGCGAGAAGGATGCTCGCGACCCCCAGGGCCTGCAGGAGCCGCACCATGAGCTCCCGGCGGCTGTTTAGCACCCGGAGCTCGTAGAGGTCGTGGTAGTAGAACGACACCTGGGTCACGAGCACCACGGCCCCGACCCGCAGCCACTCGAAGGGGTCGTTCAACAGAAACCGCACGTCGCCGCCGAACCGCAGGGCCATCGCGGCCACGACCGCGGCGAGGATCAGGACGTCCTCCACCGCAAACAGCGTGAAGTGGCGAAGCGTCAGGGTCCGACGCATCGGCTCTCCCCCGGGGCGTTCCCGCGCGGATCAGTAGTACTTGTAGTAGTAATAGCCGGCCCCTCCGTACCCGTACCCGTAGCCGCTCCTCAGGCTCTCCACCCGGTTTAGCACCGTGCCGAGGAGCTTCTCCCGGGGCACGGCGTCCACCGCCTGCTTCACGAGCCCCCGGTGGGTCTTGTGGGCCCGGACCACCAGGAGGATGCCGTCCACCGCGTCGGCCACGAAGTTCACGTCGCTGATGGGGTGGAGCGGCGGGGTGTCGAGGATGATGTAGTCGTACTGTGTGCGCACCCGGGCGATGAAATCCTCGAACTCGGGGCTCGCCAGGAGCTCGGCCGGGTGGCCCTCCACGGCGCCGGCCGTGATGACCGAAAGCCCGTAGAACGGGGTCGTCCGCACCACCTCCTCCAGCGCCGCCCGTCCGTGGAGGAGATCCCCCAGGCCCGGGGTGCCGGGAAGCCCCAGGAGCCGGTGGATCCGGGGGCGCCGGAGGTCGGCGTCCACGAGGAGCACGGCCTTCGTGGCGTCCTGGGCGAGCACCGCGGCCAGGTTCGCCGCCGTGACGCTCTTGCCCTCCCCCTTGAACGCGCTCGTGATCACCAGGGTCTGGATCCGGCCGTCCAGGTTCGCCCGCTCGATCCGGCTCCGAAGGCCCCGGTACTGCTCGGCGATCACGGACATCGGCTTGTGGAGCGCCACCACGTGGGGGTCCACCCCCTTGAGGGCCTCGGGGTCCGGGGGCTGGGTCACCACCACGCCGGTCCGCCGCCGGCGCCGGGCGGGCCGGCCCGGCACGCCGGCCGTGGGGGGTTGGGGAGCGGCCACCGCGGCCTCGGCCGCCACGGCCGGCCCCGGCTCCAGGGCTCCTTCCTTGCCGGCCTTCTCCAACGCTTTGAGGATCTTGCTCATCCGTCTCCTCGCTTCGTCCGGCCCGGACGTCACCAGGCCGCGTTCACCTGGGCCGTGACCCGGTTTTCGTGGTAGTCGTCCTGCGGGAGGTCGTCGTAGCGTTCCCGGTCGTGGGTGAAGCTCAGCCGGACCGACCAGACGCGCCCCCAGGCCCACCGCACGAACCCGTTCCAGCGGTGGCGGCGGAACCGGTCTTCGGCCGCGTCGGACATCCGCCGGGAAAACCGGTAGCCGGCGCCCCAGAACCCGCCCCGGCCGACGCCCGCCGACAGGTCGGCTCCGGCCGAGGCCTCCCAGTAGTCGTCGTCCGACGCGCCGGCTCCCTCCACCCGGGTCTCGGCGTCCACCACCGAGGCGGAAACCCGCGAGGTGAGCCGCCGGCCCCACCGGGTGGACAGCGCCCCGCTGGCCCGGCGGGTCTTGGTGAGCTCGGTGAACTCCGTGCGCGACGAGGCCGGCTCGTAGGACCACCCCTGGGACACCCCGATCGTGCCCGAGGTGTACTCGGAAAACCGGTGGCTCGCGTCGAGCCCCCAGGTCACGGACCGCTCGTCCCCGCCCTCGTCGGGCCGCACCCACTGGTAGCCCACCCGGGCCGAGGTGGTCGTGCGGGCCGACCACGACCGGCCCAGGCTCACCGAAACCCCGTGGCTCCAGTACCGGTCCCCCTCGCCCGGCAACCCCCGGTCCACCGCGTAGGACACGCCCACCGTGGTCGGCCGCGGATCGGCCAGGGGAAGGAACGTCCGGCTCCACCCGAGGGTGCCGCTGTGGTTGTCCCGGCGCTCCCCCGTGCTCACCTCCTCGGTACGGCCGAACCCGTACCCGAGGCTCCAGCGCCCGGCCCGCCCCCCGCCCCAGCCGAGGCCGGCCGAGGCCCGGTGCGACCGGGTGTCCTCGCCCTCGGCGTCGTCCGAGACGTAGTTACGGTAGGAAAACCCGTAGGAGGCGTTGTGGGTGACCGAGGCCCCGAGGCGCCAGGTGTATCCGGCCGAGAGCGCGTACTCGTCCGACCGGTTCCGGAACCCCGCCGCCACCCCGGTCGGCCCGCCGCCGAACCCCTCCTCCAGGTTCTGGCCCACGTGGCCGTTCACGTAGGTCGTGACCCGCGGCGAGGCGATCCACCGCAGGCCGCCGGCCAGGGCGTGGGTCGTCGTGTTTTCGTCCGAGACGGCCGAACTCTCGTAGAGCCCCGTGCTGATCCGGTAGTCGGCCGAGCCCAGGAGCCGCGGGGACCGCCGCTCCCAGCCGAGCCCGAGGGAGCCGTCGGCCCACCAGGCGTCCCTCCGCTCCCGATCCTGGTCCAGGTTGTCGGTGTAGGTGAGCCCCACCCCGGCCGAGAGCCGCCAGCGCGACACCGCCCCTTTCGGCAGGAGCCCCTCCACCCCGGTCTCGTAGCCCCCGTAGTCCAGGAACTCCCGGTACCGGGTGAGCTGCCGCTCGAACGGGTCCGGCTCGGCCGGTTCCGCGGCCGGAGCCGCCGAGGCCGCCATCACCCCCAGCAGGGCGAGGATTCCCGCGGCCCGGATCATGGCACCACGATCACGTCACCGGGCCGCAGCACGAAATCCCCCTCCCCCTTCTTGAGGATCGCCCCCGCGTCCACCGGGGTGCGGGTCTCCTTTCCGTCCACCCACCGAATGAGCATCACGCTGTCCGTGTCGGCGAACTCCTGGAACCCCCCGGCCATGGCCAGGACCTGGAGGAAGGTCTTGGGGCTTCGGAGCTTCATGGCGCCGGGGCTGTTCACCCGGCCCAGGAGGTAGATGGTGTAGCTGTTGATCTCCACCAGGCTCACCGTGACCACCGGATCGGTGAAGAACTCCTTGAGCCGGGCCGTAAGCTCGTCCGTGAGGCCCTGGAGCGTGAGGCCTTCGACGAACATCTCCCCCACCAGGGGCAGGGTGATCCGGCCGTCGGGCCGCACCCATACCTGCCGCGAGACCTCCGGGTTCTTCCATACCTGGATGTCGAGGACGTCCTCGATGCCGATCCGGTACGGGGGCCGCTCCACCACCACGTCCGCCGCGGCCCGCGCCCCCACCGCGCCCAGCAACACCATGCCCACGACCATCGGCCACACCCGGCCCATCGCTTCCTCCTCTCCCTGGTTTCGCCTACTCCAGGCCCGTTTCTCGGATCTTGTACAGAAGCGCCTTATAGCTGATGTCCAGGAGTTCCGCGGCCTTCTTGCGGTTCCACCGGGTGTGCTCGAGCACCTTCTCCAGGACCCGGCGTTCGGCCTCCCGGGCCGCCTCCCGCGACACGTCCTTGAGGGTTCGGCCCTCGTACTCGGAGAAATCCGCCACCTCGTCGGCCGGGGCGCCCGCCGACTGCTCCGCCTGGCGGCGGTGATAGCGCATCTCCTGGCGGACCCCCTCCACGTCTCCGACGATCACGATGCGTTTGACGTAGTTTTCGAGCTCGCGCACGTTCCCCGGCCAGTGATACTCCTCCATCTCCCGGAGGAGCTCGGCCGGGATCTGCACTTCGGGCCGGCCGTACTGCTTGGCGAACCGCCGACAGAACTGGTCGGCCAGGTACGGGATCTCGTCGGGCCGTTCCCGCAAGGGGGGCAGCACGATGCTCACCACATTGAGCCGGTAGTACAGATCGGTGCGGAACCGCTTTTGCCGGACCTCCTCCTCGATGTCCCGGTTCGTGGCGGCGACCACCCGCACGTCCACCGGGATCGGGGCCTTGCCCCCCAGGCGCGACACCTCCCGGTCCTGGAGCACGTGCAGCAGCTTCGCCTGCAGGTCCACGTGCATCTCGGTGATCTCGTCGAGGAACACCGTGCCCCCCTCGGCGTACTCGAACTTGCCCTTCTTCGTGCGGTGGGCCCCCGTGAACGCCCCCTCCTCGTACCCGAACAGTTCGCTCTCCAGGAGGTTCCGGGGAAGCGCGGCGCAGTTCACCTTGACGAACGGCGCCTTGGCCCGGCTCGACCCCTCGTAGATCGCCCGGGCGAGCAGATCCTTCCCCGTGCCGCTCTCCCCCCGGATGAGCACGGTGATGTCGGTGTCGGCGATCCGGTCCACGATCGCCTGCACCTCCCGCATCCGCCGGCTGTGGCCGAACAGGAGCTGGTACGCCCCGCCCGTGGCCAGGCGGCTCCGCAGGGCGCGCACCTCGGCCTCGAGCCGCATCCGGTCCCGGAGGCGCACGAGCGCCGCGTCCAGGGCGTCGGGCTCGCAGGGTTTCTCCAGCACCTCGAACGCGCCCAGACGCATGCACTCCACCACGGCGTTCACGTCCCGCCGCCCGAGGAGCATCAGCACCAGGGCCTCGAACCCCTCGGTGCGCACGGTGGTGAGCACGGACCGGCCGTCCATGTCCGGCAGGCTCATGTCCACGAACACCGCGTCGGGCCGCAGCCGCGCCACCAGGTCCAGGCCGTCTCGCCCGTTCGTGGCGTGGTACACCCGGAACCCGTCGTTTTGGCAGGCGGTGCGAAGATGGTCCGCGGTGAGGCCGTCGCCCTCGATGACCAGGATGCAGGGATTCATGTCGTGAGAGGTTGCTCGAAACGGTGGAGACCCGGAACACCAGACGACGCCGGAGCTTGCAATCGGCATGCCAGAAAGGCGCGGCACGGGCACGGGGGAGCCACCCTCCGCTCCCGGCCCCGGAGGACCGCCGCCCGGTAACCGGGTCCGTCCCGCGGGGTTTGGGGGCCGGCACGCCCCCCGCCGGGCCCCCGGAACGGGCGTCCGCCGCCCCCCGTGGGGCCGGCGGAAACGAAACGCCCCGGCAGGGAACCAAAGTTCCCAACCGGGGCGGCGGCGGCGAAAATGGATGTTTGCGTTATAGGGTGGGAAAACTTTTTCCCTCAGCCGTAGGGTCCCGGTCGCCGGCGGGCCGGTCACCCGGGGCCGGAGGCGGTCAGGGCTTTGCCTTGGGCGCCCCCTCCAGAATCTCGGCGGCCTCGATGACCACGGGTTCCTTCGGCACGTCCCGGAACCCGCGGACGATGCCCGTGGGCACCGACGCAATGGCGTCCACCACGTCCATGCCCTCCACCACCCGGCCGAACACGGCGTACCCGTACCCCCGGGGCGTCTCGTCCCGGTGGTCCAGGAAGAGGTTGTCCTTGAGGTTCACGAAGAACTGGGAGGTCGCGCTGTCGACGACCATGGTGCGGGCCATGGCGACGGTGCCCCGCCGGTTCGAGAGCCCGTTGGTGGCCTCGTTGGGGATCGGGGGATGGGTGGGCTTGGGCTGGAGATCCGCCGTGAGCCCCCCGCCCTGGATCACGAACCCCGGGATCACCCGGTGGAACACGGTGCCCGCGTAAAACCCCTCCTTCACGTACCGGAGGAAGTTCTCCACCGTCCGCGGGGCCTTGTCGGGGTAGAGCTCCAGCACGATCGTCCCCTTCGACGTCCGGAGCGCCACCCGCGGGTGTTCCCCCGCGGCCGCGACCCCGGCAACCATGAGGGCCCCCACGAGCACGCTCACGAGCCGTTTCATCGGTCGTCCCTCCTCCTGCGAATCCGTTACTTGGGCCAGCGAAAGTATTGTCAGATCCCCGTCGTTGCTACGGCAACCCGCGGGTGGGGGGCGGGTGGAGAGGCGGGCGCGATCCCTCACTCGCCGCGTCCCCACCAGGCTTGGATCGCCCTGGAAGACCCGGAACCTCCGCCACCGAGGCCCC
>CAZUYO010000072.1:0-11301 GCA_964624725.1 uncultured Thermodesulfobacteriota bacterium | reverse complement strand
GCCACGCCGACACCCCGGCCGAACGCCGGGCGGTTCGACACGAAACCCGCGAGGACATCCGGGACGCTCGACGGGAGCGGAGAGAGGATCGGGTGGAGTTTCGCGAGGAGCGAAGGGAGGACCTCAGGGAGCTGTGGGACCTCGAATAGGGGTCCACTTTCGGCTATTCTCACCCAACGCACGAGGCGCAAGTGCGTAGACACAAGGAGGAGACACCATGAAAGCAAGAGCGTTTTTCGCCCGGCTGGCCTTTGGCCTTGCGGCCGCTTTGGCGCTCGCCGCCTGCGGGGGCGGCGGGTCCGGTTCGTCGTCCACCGACCAAGGGGAACTCCTCGTGGGCCTCACCGACGCCCCGGGGGACTTCGTGCGCTACGAGGTCGACGTGACCCAACTGGAGCTCACCCGGGCCAACGGCACCGAGGTCACGACGGTCCCCCTTGAGACCCGGATCGATTTCGCCCAACTCACGGACCTCACCGAGTTCGTCACCGCCGCCACGGTTCCCAACGGGGCCTACGTGGCGGCCAAACTGACCCTCGACTATTCGAACGCCCTGATCGAGGTGGAAGGCGACACGGGAGAGCCGTTGCAGGCCGTGGCCGTCGGGGAGGACGGGGAGCCCCTGGCGGAACTCACGGTGGACCTGGTCCTGGACGGAGCGAAGCGTCTCGTCGTGGCCCCGGGACTGCCCGCGCTGCTCACCATCGATTTCGAACTTGCGGAAACCCACGAGGTGGATCTCACCACCGATCCGCCCACGGTCCTCGTGCAGCCGACCCTCGTGGCGGACGTGGAGCCCGACGCCGACAAGATCCACCGCGTCCGGGGGTTCCTGGGGGCTGTGGACGAGACCGAGGGCACCTTTGGGATTCTCCGGCCGCCCTACCGCAACCCCAACCGGCCGCCCCGGTCCGTGCGGGTCGCGACCGACGGCGAGACCGCCTTCCATGTGAACGGGGAGGACGCAACGGGCGCCGAGGGGCTGGCCCTGCTCGCACGGGCCGCCCAGGATCCCACCGTGCCCGTGCTCGCCCTCGGACAGGTGAACCCGTCCACCCGCAGCTTTGAGGCCACCGAGGTCTACGCCGGCACGAGCGTGCCCGGCGGGGACCGGGACGGGCTCGTGGGCGTGGTGGTGGGGCGGGACGCCGAGGGCCTCACGGTGCGGGGCGGCACCCTCGACCGGTCGCTCGGCGCCCTCTACCTGAACCAGGACGTCACCGTGACCTGGACCGACGAGACCACCGTGACCCGGGAACTCGACCCCAACGGCGCCTACACCGTGGACGATGTGTCGGTGGGGCAGAGGGTCGCGGTGCTCGGCACATACTCGGAGGACGGGGGCACCCCGGTCTTCCAGGCAACCCACATCCGGATGCTCGTGACCCGGATCGCCGGCGAGGTGGTGGGGAAGGACGAAGGCGAGCTTCGGCTCGACCTGGAGCACATTGAGGGCCGAAGCCCGGACCGGTTCGATTTCTCGGGCACCGGGGCGACCGCGGGCGACGACGCCGACCCGAACGACTACCAGGTGAACACCGGGGGTCTTGCGCTGCCCGACCTGGACGTGGGCGCTCCCGTGCGGGTGTTCGGGTTCGTGAGCCCCTTTGGCGCCGCGCCCCCGGACTTCGACGCCCTCACGGTGGCCGACTACTCCAACGCCACGGCCCGGCTCCGGGTGCAATGGGAGCGCACGAGCGAGGCCGAACTCACGGCCGGCGCCGACGGCCTCACCCTCGACCTCACCGACGCGGGGCGCCTCCACCACGTGTTCCGCGGCGGGATCGCAACCGAGCTCGAGCCCGAACCCGCCCCCACCGTGATCCCGGAGAACCCGGACCGGGGCGTGTTCGCCGTGCACCAGCGCGGCGGGCCCACCCGGGTGTATCACGACTACGCCTCGTTCGCCGACTACCTGGCGGGGCAAATGGAGGCCGGCCGCCACGTGGCGTTCGTCTCGGGCCTCGGGTCGTTCGACGTGGAGAGTCAGGTCTTCACGGCCCGGAAGATCTTCGTGCGGCTTCGCTGACGGCGAGCCCCCCAACACACGAGCGCCCGGCCACGGGGCCGGGCGCTCGGTTTGGGGCTCCCGTCCGGCCCCCCTACCTCGCCGGGTCCACCCATTCCAGGAACTTCGCCAGCCCGGCGGTCATCCCGTAGAACAGAAGGGTCCAGAAGGCGATGTGGAGCGCCTTCTGCCAGCGGGGCCGGTTCCCCAGCACCCCCGGGTCCCGGCGGGCCTCGTCCCGTGTCGGGTCGGTCACGATGCGTCCTCCCTGGGATTGCCGCCCCCCGTCCGCGGAATTTCCATCCAAAACCGGCTCCCCCCTTGCGGTAGGTTCTCCGCCCCCACCCGCCCCCCGTGGAGCCCCACGAGCTCCCGGCAGATGTGGAGCCCCAGCCCGTAGCCCCGGCCCACGGTGCGCGAAAGCTTCCCCTGCCGGTACCGGTCGAAGAGGTGGGGCATCGTCTCCGGGTCGATCCCCGGCCCCTCGTCGTCCACCTCGAACCGCACCGCCTCCGGCCCGGCGACCACCCGGAGCCGCACCGTTTTCCCGGAGGGCGTGAACTTCACAGCGTTCTGTAGGAGGTTCCCGAGGGCCTGGCCGAGCCGGTCCGGATCGGCCGGGATCTCCACGTCCGGAACCTCGCCCTCGACCCGCAGGGTCACCCCCTTGGCCTCGGCCGCCGTCTGGTGGAACGGGAGCTGGTCTTCGACGAACCGCCGCAAGCCCACCGGGCGCGGCTCGAACGGCAGGCGCCCCTGCTCGAGCCTCCGGGCCGTCAGGAGGTCGTCGATGAGGCGGTTCATCGCGTCCACGGCCTGGAGGATCCGGTCCACGTACTCCTGCTGGCGGGGGGTGAGGCCGCCCGCCGTGGCCGAGCGCTTGAGGAGCTGGGCGAACCCCCCGATGGCCACCAGGGGCGTTCGCAGATCGTGGGCCACGATGCTCAGGAGCTCTTCCTTCTGCCCCCGCAGCTCCGCGAGCCGCCGGTCCCGGTCGCGCAGGGCCTCCCGGATGGCCAGGATCCGCTCCCGGCTCTGCTCCATGGCCTCCCCGAGATCGGGAGCCGGCGCCTGGCCGGCGGCGAGCTTCTGCCGGGCCGCGGCCGCGGAGTCGATCGAGGGGTCCTCCCCCCGGGCCTCCCGGAGCACCTCGGCCAGGAGCGCTTCGGCCTCCTCCCAGGCCACCCAGGTCCCCCAAGCCCCGTTCCGCTCGATCTGCTCCCGGAGCCGGCACACCTCCTCGGCCAGCGCCTCGCGCTCGAGTTCGAGGGCCCGGATCTTCTCCCGATCTTCCCGCTCGCCCATGGCCCCTCCGTCCTTGGTTTGGAAGGGGTCGATGCTAGCAGACCCTGGCGTCACGGGAAAGCGGGGGTTTTCCTTGCCCCGGGTCCCCCCGGCGGTCACAATAGGCGGCCTTTCCCCGGGAGGTTTCGCGATGGCCAAGGTTCTCATGCTCCAGGGCACCGGCTCCGACGTCGGGAAGAGCGTGCTCGTCGCCGGGTTGTGCCGGCTCCTGCGGCAGGAGGGCGTGCGGGTGGCCCCCTTCAAGCCCCAGAACATGGCCCTGAACTCCTACATCACGGCCGACGGGGGCGAGATGGGCCGGGCCCAGGTGGTCCAGGCCGAGGCGGCCGGGGTGGAACCCCACACCGACATGAACCCGGTGCTCCTCAAGCCCACCACCGACGTGGGGGCCCAGGTGATCCTCCAGGGCAAGGTCTACGGGAACATGAAGGCCCGGGAGTACCACGCGTTCAAGCCCCGGGCCCGGGAGGTGGCCCTGGAGAGCTTCCGCCGGCTGGCCCGCCGGTTCGAGGTGATCCTCGTGGAGGGGGCCGGGAGCCCGGCCGAGATCAACCTCCGGGAGGGGGATCTCGCGAACATGGGGTTCGCCCTGGAGGTCGGGGCGCCGGTGGTGCTGGTGGGCGACATCGACAAGGGCGGGGTGTTCGCGTCCCTGGTGGGCACCCTGGAGCTCCTCGCCCCGGAGGAGCGCGACCTGATCCGGGGGTTCCTCATCAACAAGTTCCGGGGGGATCCCTCGCTCCTGGAACCCGCGTTCCGGGAGATCACGGCCCGCACGGGCCGGCCGTTCCTCGGGGTCGTCCCCTATTTTCGCGACATCTTCATCCAGGAGGAGGACGGCATCCACCGGGAGGTGGTGGCCGCCCGGGGCGGGGACGGCGGCGTGCGCATCGCGGTGGTCGTGCCGAACCGGATCAGCAACTTCACCGACTTCGACCCCTTTCTGGCCGAACCCGGGGTCCGGCTCGAGTTCGTCTGGCCGGGGGAGCGGCTGGGCCGGGCCGACGCCGTGATCCTGCCGGGGTCGAAGAACACCGTGGACGACCTCCACGCCCTGTGGCGGTCGGGACTCGCCGACGAAATCCTGGAAAACCGGAAGCGGGGCGCCTACGTGGTCGGCATCTGCGGCGGGTACCAGATGCTCGGCCGGTGGGTGCGGGACCCCCTCGGGGTGGAGAGCGCGAACCGCGAGGCGCGGGGCCTCGGCCTTCTGGACGTGGAGACCGAGATGGAGCCCGAGAAGATCACCGCCCAGTCGGAGGGCCGGTTGCGGCCCGGCGCGCTGGCCTGGGCCCCCGAAGGCGACCCTCTCCAGGGGTACGAGATCCACATGGGCCGCACCCGGCTCGGCCCGGAGGCCCGACCGCTCCTGGATCTTCGCCGCGGCGGCGGCGACCCCTGGCACCCGGACGGGGCCGTGAGCCCCGACGGTCGCGTCTTCGGCACCTACCTCCACGGCCTCTTCGACAACGACGGGTTCCGGAGGGCGTTTCTTTCGCTGTTCCGGGAGGGGGCCGCCGACTCGCCCTCCTTCGCACGCCAAAAGGAGGAAGGGTACGACCGCCTGGCGGACCTGTTGCGCCGGAGCCTCGACCTCCCGGCCTTCTGGCGGATCCTGGAGGGGTCGCCGGACGTGTGACGGCCCCGCACCCCCAGCGGGGAACGGGGCCGATCACGCCCGTCGAGGCAACGGCTCAGATCTTCTTCGGCTTGCACAGGAGATCGGCCGACTCCGCCACCCGGCCGCAGGCCTCGCACTGGTAGTCCAGGTGGGCCTTCATGGGGGCGCACACGTGCCGGGGGCTCTCCACCTTCTGGCCGCAGTACCCGCACTCCTCCTCCACGGGCTGGGGCTTGCACAGGTGCCCCTTCTCGGTGGTCACGGCGCCGCAGCTTTCGCATTTGTAGACCTTGGACATGGCAGCTCCTCCGCGCGCTCGGGGTTCGGTTCGACGCAGCCCACCCTATCACCGGCGCCGGCGCCGTCAAGGAGGTCCCCCGGGGCGGGGCAACGGGGTTGCCATTGGAGATAGTTTTGGTTATCTTTACAGGTTCATTTCCATCCATTCCCACCGGGAGGAGAGACACCATGGCTCAAGACATCTTGGAAAAGGGCGCCATCCTGCAGCGCGACGGCGAGACCTACGCGATTGCCCCCCACATCCCCGGCGGCATCACCACCCCCGAGCAACTCCGCCGCATCGCCGACGCGGCCGAGCGGTTCGGGGCTGCGTCGCTCAAGATCACGAGCGCCCAGCGGATCGCGATCATCGGCATCCGGCCCGAGGATCTGGACGCCGCCTGGGAGGCCGTGGGGGAACAGCCGGGCATGGCCATCGGGCTGTGCGTGCGGTCGGTCAAGGTCTGCCCCGGCACCACGTACTGTAAGCGGGGCCGCCAGGACTCGGTGGCCCTGGGGCTCGAGCTCGACCGCCGGTACCACGGCCGGGACCTGCCCTGGAAGTTCAAGATGGGCGTGTCCGGCTGCCCGATCGACTGCGCCGAGGTGTGCATCAAGGACGTGGGGCTCATCGGAACCCCCAAGGGCTGGAAGGTGATGGCCGGCGGGAACGGCGGGCCCATGCCCCACCTCGCCCAACCGCTGGTGGACAACGTGGCGTCCGCCGACGAGGCAATGGAGATCGTGGAGCGGGTGGTCCGGTGGTTCGAGCGCCAGGGCAAGCGCGCGCGCCTCGGGAAGATCCTGGAGCAGGTGGGGTTCGAGACCTTCCGCGACGAGGTGCTGGGGGGCTGAGCGGCGATCAGGCCTGGGCCCGGGGGTTGCCCCATCCAGGCCGGACCCGCACGGTGCGCTCCCCGTGCACGAGCACCTGGCCCGGGGCGGCGCCCTTGGGCTTTCGGAGCCGCCCGGCCTCCACCACCATCACCTCGACGGCCGCCTCCCCCGACCGGCGGGACCGGAGCGCCGCCAGGCCGGCGGCCTCGAGCAGCGTGCGCTCCGGGCACCGGGCGTCCCGGCCGGGTAGGCGCACGAGCACGTGGGCCCCGGCGGCGTCCCTCGCGTGGAGCCAGAGGTCCCACGGCCGCGCCTCCCGCACGAGCCGGTCGTTTTCCCGGCCGTTTCGCCCCACCCAGATCTCCCACCCGTCCGAGGAGCGGTAGCGGGCGTAGGGCCGGCCGGGCTCTGCCCGCGCCGGGCGGCCGGGCTCCGGGGTCTCGGCCCCGTCCCCCAACCGGGCGAGCTCCCCCCGGGCCTCTTCGAGCCGGCGGGTCAGGATCTCCCGGGCCCGCTCGGCTTTCGCGGCCGTCCGGTAGAGGCGCTCCAGGTTGGCCGGGGGGGAGAGCGCCGGATCCAGCTCCAGCTCCACCTCGCCCCCGGTCCAGGGATCGGGGAGCACCGCCCGATCCGCTCCGGCGCGGACCCGGTTCAGGTTCGCGGCCAGGGCATCGGCCCGGCGCCGCAGCTCGGCCGGGTCGGGCAGCTTTGCAAGGTCCCCCTCGATGTTCCGGATGCGCCGCTCGATCCGCTTCCGGGCCTTCGGGGGGGAGCCCCCCGCCCGGTCCCCCGGGTGGGGCTCCCGCGCCGCCGATCGTCGGGCGAGCCAGCTCCCTCCGGCCGCCAGGGCCGACTCCCAGCGGACCCCGGATGGTCCCGCCCGCTCCACCGCCGAAAGCCCGTCCGGGTACTCCCAGAGGGGCCCGGGCCTGCCGTAGTCCCCGAGCCACCGGCCCCAGGCCGCCGCCGCGTCCCCCTCGCGGAGTCGGCGCCCCAGTTCCCGGGCGAGCGCCGGGGTCAGCCCGAACACCCTCCGCTCCACCGGGGTGCCGGAGGCGAGGCACCCCAGCACCTCCTCGGCCGGGCACTCGTCCGGGAGCCGCATCCCCTCGGGGACGGGCGGGGGCTCGTAGGTGCGGCCCGGGGCGATGCCCGGCCGCGTTCGCCCGGCCGGCGCGCGCAATATCGCCCCGATGCGCCCGTCCTGCCCGAGGGCCAGGAGCGTGGGCGCCCGGCCCGCGGCCTCCCACACGAGCCGGCACCCCTCGTCGCCCCGGCGAAACGAAAGCCACAGGACCCGGTCGAACCGGGCCCAGCCCACCTCCTCCAGCCTACCGCCCACGGCGTGGGCCCGCAGGTAGGCGGCGAGCCCCGGGGGCCGCGGCGGGGCCGGGGGGCGCGCCTCCAGAAGCCCGATCCCCGGGGGATCCAGGAACAGGCCGAGGAGGCCCGTGCGGCCCGGTGCCCGAAGCCGGAGCACCGCCCCCCACTCGGGGGACGCCCAGGCGGCCTGCACCCAGGCACCCCGCCAATCCCGCCCGATCTCGGCCCCGATCCGGGCCACGACCCAGGGGTCCATCGGTCGCGGCCTTCACCACCCCGGCAGGGCGTAGCGCAGGGGCGGGACCCCGGCCTCCTCCAGGGGGGCCAGGGCGTCGGCGTCGTCCCCCAGGAGCCACCGGAGGAGCCCCCGCCGGTCGCGGCGCCGGTACTCCAGCTTGGGCTCCTCGGGCAGCCCCGCGAGCTCCCGGGCCCAGTCCACCGCGTCCCAAAACCCTCCCAACCGGTCCACCAGGCCCAGGGCCTGCGCCTGCCGGCCCGAGTAGACCCGGCCGTCCGCCAGGGCCAACACGGCCTCCCGGTCCATGTGGCGGCCTTCTGCCACGGCGTCCACGAACTGCTGAAAGAGGTCGTCGATGAGCTGCTGGAACACCGCCCGGTCCTCGTCGGTCATCTCCCGGAACGGCGATCCCGCGTCCTTGAGGGGGCCGCTTTTCACCACCCGGGTCCTGAGCCCCAGCTTGTCGAACAGGACGTGGACCTCCTGGAACTGGAGGATCACGCCGATCGAGCCGGTGGCCGTGCCGGGCAGGGCCACGATCCCGGTGGCCGGCGCCGAGACGTAGTACCCGCCCGAGGCCGCAAGCGCCCCCATGGAGACGATCACCGGCTTTTCGGCCGCCGTGCGCCGGACCTCGTCGTGGATCTCCTGGCTCGGGGCGATGCCCCCTCCCGGGCTTTCGACCCGCACCACGACGGCCTTTACGTCGTCGTCTTTGCGGAACTCCCGCAGCGCCTCCACCGCCGGCCGCGCGTCGGCGATGAACCCCTTGACCTCCACGACACCGATCCGGTCCCCCACCGGCAGCGCGTCGCGCCCCGCCCACCACAGCGCCGCCCCGGCGGCCAGGGCCACCCCCGCCACCACCGCCAGCACGATCGCGACGAACTTCAAGCATCCACGCATGTCCCCTCTCCCCGGGCCGACCCGCACACGGGTCTCGCGCCCACGAAAAAGGCCGGGCACGAGGCCCGGCCTTTTCGAGTGTCTCGGATATCCCGCGGGGCCTCGCTGCCCCGGTCCTCGGCCCCTACTCCTCGGCGGCCTCGGACTCGCCGTTCGCCTGGGCCTCCTTGGCCTGCTTCGCCAGGAGGATCTTCTCGCCCAGGGTGGTGGCCGACTGGGCCGCCATCTCCTTGTTGAGCTGGTCCAGGGCCATCTTCTCGGCGCGGACCTGCTCGTCCTCGATGGCCTTCATCGACAGGCTGATCTTGCGCTCCTCCTGGTCGATATTGAGGACCTCGGCCTGGATCTCCTGCCCCACCTCCAGCAGGCTCTTCAGGTCGTCGACCTTCTCGCTCGACACCTCGCTCACGTGCACCAGGCCCTCGACCCCGGGCTCCAGCTCCACGAACACCCCGAAGTCGGTGATGTTCGAGACCTTGCCCGTGACGATGGAGCCCACCCGGTAGCGGGCGGTGATGCCGGCCCACGGATCCGGGGTGAGCTGCTTGATGCCCAGGCTGAACCGCTCGTTCTCCTTGTCGATGTGGAGCACCACGGCCTCCACCTCGTCGCCCACCTTGTAGAGGGTGGCGGGGTGGCCGACCCGCTTGGTCCACGAGATGTCGCTCACGTGGATGAGGCCGTCGATCCCCTCGTCCACGCCGACGAAGATCCCGAAATCGGTGATGTTGCGGATCTGGCCGCGCACCACCGCGCCCACCGGGTAGCGCTCCTCCAGGAGGTCCCAGGGGTTCGGCTGGCACTGCTTCATGCCGAGCGAGATCCGGCGGCGGTTCATGTCCACGTTGAGGATCATGACCTCCACCTCGTCGCCCACCTTCACCACCTCGGAGGGGTGGTTGACCCGCTTGGTCCAGCTCATCTCGCTCACGTGCACGAGCCCCTCGATGCCCGGCTCGAGCTCCACGAACGCGCCGTAATCGGCGAGGCTCACCACCCGGCCCTTGATCCGGGACCCGATGGGGTAGCGCTCGTCCGCGCTCTCCCACGGATCGGGCTTGAGCTGCTTGATCCCGAGGCTCACCCGCTCCCGCTCCCGATCGAAGGAGAGGACCTTGACCTCCACCTCGTCGCCGATGTTCACGACCTCGGAGGGGTGGCTCACCCGGCCCCAGCTCATGTCGGTCACGTGCAGGAGCCCGTCGATGCCGCCCAGATCCACGAAGGCGCCGTAGTCGGTGATGTTCTTCACCACCCCTTTCATCACGGCGCCCTCCTCGAGGATCTCGAGGGTCTTGGCCCGCAGCTTCGCCCGCTCTTCCTCCAGGAGCACCCGCCGGGAAAGCACGATGTTCCCGCGCCGACGGTTGAACTTGATGATCTTGAACTTGTAGGTCTCCCCGATGAGCTTCTCGAGCTGGCGCACCGGCCGCAGGGCCACCTGGGAGCCGGGCAGGAACGCCCGCACCCCGATGTCGACGCTCAGGCCGCCCTTGATCCGGGCCACGATCTTGCCCTCCACCACCTCGCCGGCCTCGGCGGCCTTGCTGATCTCGTCCCAGATGCGGATCTTGTCGGCCTTGTCCTTGCTCAGCACCACCATGCCGTCGGCGTCCTCGAGCCGCTCCACGAGCACCTCGACCTCGTCGCCGATCTGCACCTGGGCCTGGCCGTCCTCCCCGCGGAACTCGGACAGGGGCACCAGGCCCTCGGACTTGTACCCGATGTCCACCACCGCGTAATCGTTGGTGATGTCCACCACCCGGCCCTTGGCCACGGAGCCCTCTTCGGGGCCGCCCAGGCTCTCTTCGAGCAGCCGGCCGAAGTCCTCCATCCGCTCCTCGGGATGCGCCGTCTCGTTCGTCTGTTCCACCATGTCGTTCTCGATCCTCCTACCGTTTGGATTCAAAAAGGCCCGCAAGGGCCTCTTTGTTCGGGATGTTGGTGCCCCCGTCCCAGGCACGGTCGCGCAGGGTAACACACGCCCCTTCCGCAACACAACGGGGAAAAGCGGGTTTCGCTACGGCCGCGGGCGCCCACGCGCGCCCCGCACCAGCCCTACGATCCGCGCCACCACCTCCTCCACCGGCAGCCCCGTGGTGTCGATCACCACGGCGTCCTCGGCCGGGCGTAGGGGCGCGTGGGCCCGGGAGCTGTCGTTTCGGTCCCGGGCCTCGATGTCGGCGAGCACCCGTTCGTACGCCACCTCCTGGCCCCGCCGGCGGAGCTCCTCGGTGCGGCGCCGGGCCCGCTCCTCGGCCGACGCCGTCAAGAACACCTTGACCCTCGCGTCCGGGAAGATCACCGTGCCGATGTCCCGCCCCTCGAGCACCGAAGGGCTCCGCTCCCCCAACCGGCGCTGGTACCGGCCCATGGCCTCGCGCACCGGCTTTCGGGCCGACACCCGCGAGGCCAGGTCGCTCACCCGGTGCTCCCGGATCGCCTCGCTCACGTCCTCGCCGTCGAGGAAGATCCGGTTCTGGCCCTCGCCGTCCTCCCGGAACTCGATCCGTGTCACCCGACACAGGGCGTCGAGCCCGGCGTCGTCGTCGAGGGCCACGCCTTCGCGGTCGGCCTTGAGCCCCACGGCCCGGTACATGGCCCCGGTGTCCACATAGGTCCACCCCAGGGCCCGGGCCACGGCGCGGGCCACCGTGCTCTTGCCGGCACCCGAGGGCCCGTCGATGGCCACCACGTCGAGGAGTCGTCGGTCGTCGGTCATCGGTCTGCGGTCGTCGGTCATCGGATCTCACCTGCCGGGCGATCCGCCCGGGGAACGGCGAA
>CAZUYO010000071.1:0-11315 GCA_964624725.1 uncultured Thermodesulfobacteriota bacterium | reverse complement strand
TTCGAGATGGCCGGCTCCGGCGGGTGCGATCCCTCCACCGGGTGCTGCGGGTAGGTCGGGGGCGCCGGGCCCCCGGGCGATCCGGCGTTCCCACGTTTCAGCCTTCACCCACGATCCTCACGCGAGAACCCCATGAACCCAGTGTTTGACCGCATGCCCCGCCACGTGTTTTTCACGGGCAAGGGCGGGGTGGGGAAGACCACCCTCGCCTCGGCCACGGCCGTGGCCCTGGCCGACGCCGGCCGGCGGGTGCTCCTGGTGTGCACCGACCCGGCCTCCAACCTGGACGAGGTCCTGGGCACCCCCCTGGGGCTAGAACCCCGGGCCGTCGAAGGGGTGGCCGGACTCCACGGGGTGAACGTGGACCCCGAGGAGGCGGCCCGGGCGTACCGGGAGCGGGTGGTGGGGCCGGTGCGGGGGGTGCTCCCGCCCGAGGCGGTGCGGAGCATCGAGGAGCAGCTTTCGGGGGCCTGCACCGTGGAGATCGCGGCGTTCGGGGAGTTCGCGCGGTACCTGGGGGACCCCGAGGCCACGGCCGGGTTCGACCACGTGGTGTTCGACACGGCGCCCACGGGGCACACCCTGCGGCTCCTGGAGCTCCCGGCCGCCTGGACCGAGTTCATCGCCACGAACACCACCGGCACCTCGTGCCTGGGGCCGCTCTCGGGGCTGCGGGAGCAGGCGGAGCGGTTCCGGGCGGCCCTGGGGCGGCTCGCCGACCCGGCCCAGACCGAGGTGGTGCTGGTGGCCCGGCCCGACCGGGAGTCCCTGGCCGAGGCGGCCCGGGCCAGCCGGGAGCTGGCCGGCCTCGGCATCGGGAACCAGCGGCTCGTGGTGAACGGGGTGTTCCGGGCCCGGGATCCGGCCGACCCCCTGGCCCGGGCCTGGGAGGCCCGGGCCGCCCAAGCCCTGGCCGCGCTCCCGGACCCTCTGCGGCCCCTGGCCCGCTGGGAGGTGCCGCTGCGGCCCCACGAGTTCGTGGGGGTGGAGGCCCTGCGGTCCCTGTGGAACGGCCACCTCCCCCCGCCCCCGGCGGCGGAGGCCGACCCCGGGGCCTGGGAGGACCTCGACGCCCTGGTGGACGAGATCGCGGCCCGGGGCAGGGGGCTCGTGCTCACCATGGGCAAGGGGGGCGTCGGGAAAACCGCCGTGGCCCTGCGGGTGGTGCGGCGGCTCGCGGCCACCGGCCGGCCGGTGCATTTCACCACCACCGACCCGGCGAACCGGGGGGCGCTGGACCTCCCGGCCGGGGTCACGGCCACCCGGATCGACCCGAAGGCCGAGACCCGGGCCTACGCGGCCGAGGTCATGGAAACCGTGGGGCGGGAACTCGACGACGAAGGCCGGGCCCTGCTCGCCGAGGACCTTCGCTCGCCCTGCACCGAGGAGATCGCCGTGTTCCGGGCGTTCGCCCGGGAGGCCGCCCGGGCCGAGGAGGGCTTCGTGGTGGTGGACACCGCGCCCACCGGCCACACGCTCCTTCTCCTGGACGCGGCCCAGGCCTACCACCGGGAGGTGGAGCGGTCCCGGGGGGACCTCCCCGAGGCGGTCCGGCGGCTCCTGCCCCGGCTCCGGGATCCGGCCGCGACGGCGGTGCTGGTGGTGACCCTCCCCGAGGCCACCCCGGTGCACGAGGCCGCCGGGCTCGCGGCCGATCTCGAGCGGGCCGGGGTGCGGGTGTTCGGATGGGTGGTGAACCAGAGCCTCACCCCCCACCGGGTCACCGATCCGGTGCTCCGGGCCCGCCGGGCCGCCGAGGGCCGCTGGCTCGGGGAGGTGCGGTCGCTGGCCCCCCGCATGGCCGTGGTGCCCTGGGCGCCCGACGCCTCCTGTTCCCGGGGCTGAGCAGGCACGGATCCTGCTTCTGCCGAAGGGCGTGTCCGCGCCGCCGTTCTACCCGGGAGGCGAGTGTCCATGCGCAAGCTCCTGCTCTTCGTGCTGCTGCTCCTCGCCGCCCCCGCCGCGGGCGTCGGCGGGAAGGACGACGGGGTTGTCCATTTCGGGGTGATCCCCCGGTACAACCCTCTGGTGATGTTCCGCTCGTACCAGCCCATCGTGGACTACCTCACCGAGGCCACCCCCTACCGGTTCGAACTCCGGGTCGCCCGAAGCTACGACGAGGCCGTGGAGTTCCTCAGCCACGGGGACGTGGAGGTGGCGAGCCTGGGGGACGTGACCTTCGTGGAGGCCTACCGGGCCTTCGGGGCCGTGCCCCTCGTGAGGCCCCTGAACGCGGAGGGGCGGCCGTACTACCGGAGCATCGTCATCGTCCGGAAGGACAGCCCCATCCGCACCCTGGCCGATCTCAAGGGCAAACGGTTCGCCTTCGGGTCGGTCCACTCGACCTCGGGCAACCTGATCCCCCGGTTCTTCCTGTTCCAGCACGGCGTGCCGATCGAGTCCCTGGCCGAGGCGGCCAACCTGGGCAAGCACGACATCGTGGCCAAGGCGGTGCTCAAGGGGGAGTTCGACGCCGGCGCGGTCAAGGACGTGGTGGCCGAGCGCTACCGGGAGCACGGGCTTCGGTTCCTGGCCGAGAGCGACCCCATCCCCTCGGTGCCCATCGTGGCCCACCCGGGGACCGACCCGGCCGTGCGGGAAGCCGTAAAGCGGGCCCTCCTGGCCGTGGACCCCGACGACCCGGCGTTCCGGGAGCGGCTCCGGGAGTGGGACCCCGAGTTCCGCCACGGGTTCGTCGAGGCCCGGGTGGAGGACTACCGGCCCATCTTCGAACTCATGGACGGGTTCGAGCGAACCTGCGGCGGGGCGTGTCACTGATGCGGCTCGGCATCACCGGAAAGTTCGTGCTCCTGGCCGCCGGTCTCGTGGTGGTGGCCACGGCGGTGTGGGGGCGATGGACCTGGAACCGGGAGCGGGGGCTCCTGGAGGAGCGGCTCCTCCAGAAGGGCCGGATCCTGCTGACCTCCATGTCGATCCCCGTGATCCAGGCCCTGCTCTACGAGGAGATGGGGGTGATCGAGGAGGGGGGGCTCCTCGACAGCTTCCTCGCCGACATCATGGCCCAGGAGGACCTGGCCCCGGTGTACGCCATGGTGCTCGACCCCGAGGGCCGGGTGCTCGCCCACAACCGGTACGCCGAGTACGGCCGGGTGTACCGCGACCCCGTGAGCCGCAGGGCCCTGGAGGCCCGGGGGTTCCTGCGGCAGCCGGCGGTCCACGCCGGGGTCACCGTTTGGGATCTCGCCTATCCCCTCGCGATCCACGGGAAGTCCTGGGGGGTCCTGCGGGTGGGGGTTTCCCTCGCGCCCCTGAACGAGGAGCTCCGGGAGCTGGCCGGGCAGATCTTCGGGTTTTCGGCCGTGTTCTCCCTGGGGGCGCTCGTGGTGTTCTGGGCCGTGGGCGCCGGTCTGGCCCGGCCGCTTCTTCGGCTGCGGGCCCACGTGGAGGCCGTGGGCGGGCCCGAATACCCCGAGGTGGCCCCCTCGGGCCGGCGCGACGAGATCGGGGACCTGGAGCGGGCCTTCGCCGAGATGGTGGGGCGGCTGCGGGCGAGCGAGGCCGAGCGGGAGAAGGCCACCCGCAAGCTCCTCGAGAACGAGCGGCTCGTGGCCGTGGGCCAGATCGTGGCGGGGGTGGCCCACGAGGTCAACAACCCCCTGGCCGCCATCGAGAGCGCCCTGTTCCAGGTGGAACGTTGTTGCCAGGGCGACGGCACCCGCTACGCCGGGGTGATCCGGGAGGGCCTCGAACGGATCCGCCGGGTGGTGGGCCAGCTCGTGGACCTGACCCGGTCGGGGGAGATCCGCCGGGAGCCCGCGGCGCTGCCCGAGGTGTTCCAGAGCGCGAGCCTGTTTGCCAAGATGGCCCTCAAGCGAAAGGGCGTGCGGCTCGAATCCGCCGGGGCGGTGCCCGACGTGGCGTTTCCGGCCGACCGAACCAAGGTCCACCAGGTGCTGCTCAATCTCCTTCTCAACGCCGCCGACGCCGCGGGCGAGGGGGGCACGGTGCGGCTCGAGGCGGGGGCCGACGAGGGCGCGGTGTGGCTCGCGGTGGAGGACTCCGGCCCGGGGGTCCCGTCGGGGGATGCCGAGCGGATCTTCGAGCCGTTCTTCACCACCAAGCCCCCGGGCAAGGGAAGCGGCATGGGGCTCGCCATCTCCCGGCGCATCGCCGAGGGGCACGGCGGCACGCTCACGGTGGAGCGGGGCCGCACGCTCCCCGGGGCCCGGTTCGTGCTCCGGCTGCCCCGCACCAACCCCGAGGAAAGGGAGTAGGCCGTGCGATCCCGGATTCTTCTCGTCGAGGACGACCCCCTCTACGCCGGCATGCTGTTCGAGGCGCTCGAACGGGCCGGCCACCCCGTGGCCCACGCGGGCACGGTGGCCGAGGCGGTGGAGCTCCTCGAGCGCGAGGCCTTCGGCGTGGCCCTCCTCGACGTCCGGCTTCCCGACGGCGACGGGCTGGCGCTCCTTCGCACCCTGCTCGAGCTCCAGCCGGGGTGCTCGGCCCTGGTGATGACCGGCCACGCCTCGGTGGAGTCGGCCGTGGAGGCCATGAAGATCGGGGCCCAGGACTACCTGCCCAAGCCGTTCCCCACCGAGGTGATCCTGCTGAAGCTGGAACGGCTGCTGCGGACCCGGGAGGTGGAGGAGGAGCTCCGGGAGCTTCGGGCCCGGGCCCCGGACACGGAGTTCGTGGGCCAGAGCCCCAAGGTGCGCCGGCTTCTCGCCACGGTGCGCACCGTGGCGCCCAAGGACGCGAACGTCCTGATCCAGGGGGAGAGCGGCACCGGCAAGGAGCTCGTGGCCGAGATGCTCCACCGCCTGAGCCCGCGGGCCGGGGGGCCCCTGGTCCGGGTGAACTGCGGGGCGATCCCGGCCTCGCTCCTGGAGGCCGAACTGTTCGGCCACGAGAGGGGGGCCTTCACCGGGGCCGACCGGCGGCGCAAGGGGATGCTGGAGCAGGCCCACGGCGGCACCCTGTTCCTCGACGAGGTGGGGGAGATCCCGCCGGCCATGCAGGTGAAGCTCCTGCGGGCCCTGCAGGAGCGCCGGATCCGGCGGGTGGGGGGCGAGGCCGAGATCGAGGTGGATTTCCGGCTCGTCACCGCCACCAACCGGGACGTGGCGGATCTGGTGCGGCAGGGGGAGATGCGGGAGGACTTCTTCTTCCGGATCGCCGTGATCCCCCTCGAGGTGCCCCCCCTCCGGGACCGGCCCGGCGACGTGCCCCTCCTGGCCCAGCACTTCATCGAGCGGCTGAGCCGGGCCCACGGCACCGAGCCCGTGCGCCTGTCTCCCGAAGCCCTGGAGCTCCTGGAACGCTACCCCTGGCCGGGGAACGTCCGGGAGCTCGAGAACGTGATCGAGCGGCTCCAGGTGCTCACCCCCGGCGACACCATCACCCCCCGCCACCTGCCCCCCGAGATCCGGCGGACCCGCCCCGCCGAGGGCATGGTCTACGAGGTCGTCTCGACCCGGCTTACCCTGCGGGAGGCCGTCCAGCGGTTCGAGCGCCGCTTCATCGGGCAGGTGCTGGCCGAGGAGGGCGGAAACCGCACGGCCGCCGCCGCCCGGCTCGGGATCTCCCGCAAGAACCTCTGGGAGAAGCTCTCTGCGGCCGTTACCGAACGGTAACATTCCCACCGCCCGTTTTCCCCGCTCCCCCTAGGGTTCCCGCCCTCTATGCCCCATGTTACCGGCGGGTAACGTTTGGGGCGGGGAACCCGCCCTCCCGGCCCGCGGAAGGGGCCGGTTTTCCCTTGGCACCGCCCTTGCAGTCCACGGCACCTGCGATAGGTTTCGGGCCGCCGGATCGGATCCGGCGTTTCGGTTTCCCCCCACTCAGGTCCGGCAGCGGGCCGGCAGGAGGTGATCATGGCGGACACGGCGTTGCTCGAGCAGATGCGGCAAGACGTGGTGCGGGCCCTCAAGAAACCGCCGGAGAAGCGGCGGTGGGCCCTGATCGTGGACATCCGCAAGTGCGTCGGCTGCCACGCCTGCACCGTGGCGTGCAAGGCCGAGAACAAGACCCCGCCCGACGTGGAGTACCGGATCGTCCGGGACGCCGAGGACGGGGCCTACCCCAACGTGCAGCACTACTTCATGCCGGTGCTGTGCATGCAGTGCGAGAACCCCCCCTGCGTGAAGGCCTGCCGCGACGGGGCGATCTTCAAGCGGCCCGACGGGATCGTGCAGGTGGACTACGCCAAGTGCAACGGCTGCTCCAAGCCCGCGGCCTGCCCCTACGGGGTGCTCCACAAGGACGACGGCCGCTACTACACCGAGGGCACCCCCCGGCTGGAGCCCTACGAAACCGCCCCCACCTTCGAGTACGGGGAACGCCAGGTGCGCACCAACGGCGCCGCCCCCATCGGCCGGTGCCGCAAGTGCCACTACTGCCTCCACCGGCTCGAGGCCGGCATGCTCCCGGCCTGCGTGACCACCTGCATCGGCCAGGCCAACTACTTCGGCGATCTTTCGGACCCGGAGAGCGTGGTGGCCAAGGTGGCCCGGGAGCAGCAGATCTACCTCTTCGGCACCTCGTACAAGACCGGCCCCACCACCCGGTACGTGAGCTGGGGGCCGGGTGAGGACACCTGCGGCGAGTGTCACGACTAAACCGGACTTTCCCGAACGAAAAGGAGCGAGCGATGGACCGGAAGAAGATCGCGGAAACCGCCCAGGTGGTGGACGAGAAGGGGGTGAGCCGCCGGGGCTTTCTGAAGTGCAGCGCGTTTCTGGGGGGCTCGGCCATCCTGGCCACGAAGGTGGGCTGGGCCGTGGACCTGGTGCGGCGGGCCCAGGCCGGGGAGCTCAAGCCGGGCGAGGAGCTCGAGCTCGCCCGGGCCGAGAACGTGCTCTACTCGGTGTGCCTGCAGTGCCACACGGCCTGCACGATCCAGGGCCGGATCCTGGACGGGGTGCTCGTGAAGATCGGCGGGAACCCCTACAGCCCCATGAACCTCCTGCCCCAACTGCCCTACGCCACGAGCCCGTTCGAGGCCGCCCGGGTCGAGGCCCGGCTGTGCCCCAAGGGCCAGGCGGGGATCCAGTCCCTCTACGATCCCTACCGGATCGTCAAGGTGCTCAAGCGCGCCGGGAAGCGCGGCGAGAACAAGTGGCGGGTGATCCCGTTCCAGCAGGCGATCGACGAGATCGTGAACGGCGGCTACCTCTTCTCGGACGTGCCCGGCGAGGAGCGCCGGTACGTCAAAGGTCTCAAGGAGACCTATGCCCTTCGGGACGCCAAGCTCGCCAAGGCCATGGCCGAAGACGCCAAGGCGGTGGCCAAGAAGAAGATGACGGTGGCCGAGTTCAAGAAGAAGTACGCCGACCACCTGGACCTCCTCATCGACCCGGACCACCCGGACCTCGGGCCCAAGAACAACCGGTTCGTGTTCATGGCGGGCCGGATCGAGCACGGCCGCAAGGAGTTCGCCAAGCGGTGGCTCAAGGACAGCTTCGGCTCGGTGAACTGGTACGAGCACACGACGATCTGCGAGCAGAGCCACCACATCGCCTACAACGAGCTGACCCGGGCGTGGAAGAAAGGAAAGTGGGGCAAGGGCAAACACCACATGAAGCCCGACGCCCTGAACTCCAAGTACATCCTCTTCTTCGGCACCGGGGCGTTCGAGGCCAACTTCGGGCCCACCAACATGGCCGAGAAGATCACCGAGGGCATCGCCTCGGGCCGGCTCAAGATCGCCGTGGCCGACCCGCGGTTTTCGAAGACCGCGGCCAAGGCCTCCAAGTGGCTGCCCCTCAAGCCCGGCACCGACGCGGCCCTGGCCTTCGGCATGATCCGGTGGATCCTCGACAACAAGCGCTACGACGAGCGCTACCTGCGCTCGGCCAACAAGGCGGCCGCCAAGGAGGCCGGCGAGACCACCTGGACCAACGCCACCTGGCTCGTGAAGATCGAGCCCGACGGCCCCGGGGCCCTGCTCCGGGCCGACGAGGCGGGGGTCGGCGGCAAGGACCAGTTCGTGGCCATGGCCGGCGGGAAGCCCGCGGCCGTGGACCCCAACGACGCGAAAAACGCCGTGGTGGCCGACCTCTTCTACGAGGGCGAGGTGAACGGCGTGAAGGTGAAGAGCGTGTTCCAGCTCCTGGCCGAGGAGGTCCGGAGCCGCTCGGTGGCCGAGTGGGCCGAGGAGTGCGGGCTGCCGGCCTCGGACGTGGAGGCCGTGGCCAAGGAGTTCACCTCCTACGGCAAGCAGGCCGTGGCCGAGCTCTACCGCGGGCCCGTGCAGCACACGAACGGGTACTACAACGGCCAGGCCATCATCACCCTGAACCTCCTGGTGGGGAACCCGGACTGGAAGGGCGGGCTCCAGAAGGGCGGCGGCCACTGGCACGAGGACGGCAGCAAGAAGGATCAGCCCTTCAACCTGAAGAAGCTCTACGCCTCGAAGATCAAGAGCTTCGGGGTCACCCTGACCCGCGAGAAGCACAAGTACGAGGAGTCCACCCTGTTCGAGGGCTACCCGGCCAAGCGGTGCTGGTACCCCTTCAGCGGCAACGTGTACCAGGAGATCATCCCGTCGGCCGGCATGGGCTACCCCTACACGATCGACGCCCTGTTCCTCCACAAGGGCACCCCGGCCTACTCGGCCCCGGCCGGGGACAAGAACATCGAGATCCTCCAGGACCTGGAGAAGGTGCCGCTTCTTTTTGCCTGCGACATCGTGATCGGCGAAACCTCGATGTACGCGGACTACCTCTTCCCCGACACGGCGATCTGGGAGCGGTGGGGTACGCCCCACATCTCCCCCGACGTGCTCACCGCGGTGAGCAAGGTGCGCCAGCCCATGGTGAACCCGATGACCGAGGAGGTCTACGTGTACGGGGAGCGCCAGCACGTGGGCATGGAAACCGTGATGCTGGCCATCGCCGAGCGGCTCGGGCTGCCCAACTTCGGGGACGACGCCTTCGGCCCCGGCCAGCCGCTCAAGCGCGCGGACGACTGGTTCATCCGGATGGTCGCGAACCTCGCCAAGGGCGACAAGCCCGGCACCGAGGTGCCCGACGCCTCGGCCGAGGAGATGGAGCTCTTCTACAAGGCCCGCCGTCACCTGCCGGCCCACGTGTTCGACCCGGACCGGTGGAAGGCGATCGTGGGCGAGAAGCTCTGGCCCAAGGTGGTGTACGTGCTGAACCGCGGCGGCCGGTTCGAGGACTTCGAGCACGCCTACAAGGGCGACAAGGTCCACCACCAGTACAAGGGCCAGTTCAACCTCTACGCCGAACCGGTGGCCCTCGCGAAGCACCCGGGCACCGGCAAGCGGTTCTCGGGGTTGCCGGTGTACGAGCCGGTCAAGGACTTCCACGGCCGGCCCGTGGACGATCCGGGCTTCCCGCTGCACCTCATCACCTACAAGGACATCACCGGCGGCCAGTCGCGCACCGCGGGGAACTACTGGAGCCAGGGGCTCATGCTCCCCGAGAACTACATCCTCATGAACTCCCGGGACGCCAAAGCCCTGGGGCTCGAGGACGGCAGCCGGGCCAAGATCGTGTCGGCCTCGAACCCCGACGGGGTCTGGGACCTGCGAAACGGCCGGAAGGTGCCGATCGCCGGCCGGGTCAAGGTGGTCGAGGGCATCCGCCCGGGGGTGGTGGCCGTAAGCTGGCACGCCGGCCACTGGGCCTACGGGGCCTCGGACCAGGAGGTGGACGGGAAGCTGGTGCGGGGCGATCGCCGCCGGGCCACCGGGCTGTGCCCCAACGCCGCCATGCGGGTGGACCCCGCCCTCGGGGACATGTGCCTCACGGACCCGATCGGGGCGTCCTCCTCGTTCTACGACACGAAGGTCAAGGTGGTGCCCGCCTAGTGGGCCCCTGAAGGATGCGGAACGGGGCGGCGGCTTCGGCCCCGCCCCTTTCGTTCGCTCACCCCGTGCGCCGGAGGGGAGGGGGTTCGATGAAGGGATTTCTCGCGATCGTGGTCGCCGGACTCGTGGGATGGGCCGTGGCGGCCTGGGCCGGCGAGACCGGCGGGCCCGCGGGCCAACCGTCGTCCCCGTCCCCGGCTCTGGAATCGGGCGCCGGGGCCGGCGCCCCGGCCTCGGAGGAGAAGGGGGTGGAGGAAACCGCGCCGGCCGGGCCCGCGGGGGAGCCGGCCCCGTCCCAGGGGCCGGCCGAGGACGACGAGGAGGAGGAAGACTTCGGATGCTGAGGCCGCGGGATGCGTGACGTTCGAACGGCCGTGGTGCTGGCCGACGCCGAGGACGGCCGGTGGGCCTGGGAACTCCAGGGCGAACCCCTGATCCACCGGGTGCACCGGATCCTCGAGGGGTTTTTCGACGAGATCTTCGTCGTGAGCTCCGACCCCACGCCGTTCCAGGACCTGGGGTACAAGACCCTGGCCGACGAGTACCCCGACGCCGGGGTGCTGGGGGCCATCACCACCGGGCTCAAATACGTCTCGAGCCATTACGCCGCCGTGGTGGGGGCGGACATGCCGTTTCTCCACCCCCGGGTGCTCCGGCACCTCTACGGCCTCAGGAAGGGCTGGGACGTGGTGGTGCCCCGGGGCCCCCGGGGGTTCGAGCCCCTGTGCGCCGTGTACTCCAAGGCCTGCGTGGCGCCCATGGAGGAGCGGATCGGGCGGGGGAACCTGAAGGTCCTCGACTTCATCAGCGACGTGCGCACCCGCATCGTGAACGGCGAGGACCTCCTGGCCCTCGACCCCGGAGGGCTCACGTTCCGCAACGTCGGCACCCGGGCCGACCTCGACGAGTGCCGGCTCTATCTCGCCCGGCTTCGCAGCTACGGCCCACCCGCGGTGTCGTTCGTGGCCAAGTCGGGCACGGGGAAGACCACGCTCCTGGAGAAGGTGATCGGCGAGCTCACCCGGCGGGGCTACCGGGTGGGCACCATCAAGCACGACGCCCACCGGTTCGAGATCGACCACGAGGGCAAGGACTCCTGGCGGCTCACCCGGGCCGGGGCGAGCCCCATGGTGATCTCGTCGGCCGAGAAGCTCGCCATGGTCCACCCCAACGCCCGGGGCGAGATGACCCTGGAGGAGATCATCTACCGGTTCATGACCGAGGTGGACCTGGTGGTGACCGAGGGCTACAAGACCGGGAGCCTGCCCAAGATCGAGGTGCACCGGGCGGCCCGGAGCCCCGAGCTCCTGTGCGCCGCCCCCGACGGCACCATCCGGGACCACCGGCTCATCGCCGTGGTGAGCGACCACCCCTGGAACCTGCCGGTGCCCGTGTTCCCCCTGGACCACCCGGGGCCGGTGTGCGACTTCCTGGAGGAACGCTTCCTGGGCGGGGCGTGAGCCCCCCACCGAACCCTACCGTTTGTCCCCTCCTCCTTTGGCCGCGTCTCTCCCCC
>CAZUYO010000070.1:3620-11317 GCA_964624725.1 uncultured Thermodesulfobacteriota bacterium | reverse complement strand
AGCGAGAGCGCCGCGACCGCGAGCACGGCCCGGCCCCAGCGGGTCTCGACCCGGGGCCAGAGCCACCAGGCGGCGGCGAGCACGGCGGCGGTTTCGGCCAACGAGGCCGCCACCCCGTGATGGGCCGGATCCCAGTAGCTCACCGGGGAGCGGAACCGGTAGTCCGAGAACGGCCAGAAGTGGGCGTGGGCGTCCTCGTTGTGGAGGAAGAAATCCTCGAGGCTCGCGAGAAACCCCGCCCCGGCGAAAAGGGCCGTCCGGGCCCACCCCCGCCAAAGCGCTACCCCCGCGAGCGCCGCCCAGAGCGGAAAGGAGTGGAAGGCGCTCACCAGGGCCTGCCACCCGGGCCGGAAGTACACCTCGCCCCAGATCACCCCCTGGGGCAGCCGCTCGACGAACGTGGCCCAGAAGAAAAACCCGAAAATCGGAAGGTCCGGCGCGAGGGCCCCGAGGGCGACGACGACGTTGAGGCGGGGCACGCCCCTCCCCCGCCGCCCCAGGGCGGCCCGCACGACGGCCGTGGTCAGGATGGCGTGGCTCTGGGTGTTCACGCGTCCGGCCGCCCCTCGCCCCCCGGGAGGTCGCACACGTCCACCTCCCGGCCGTCCGTGAGGTCCAGGAGGCGGTCCACCGTGAGGGGGACGGCCGAGTGGTCGTTTCCGGCGGCCGGGTAGACGCGGGAAAACCGCCGGAGGCTTCGGTCCACCAGAACCGGGAGTTCCTCGGGCAACAGGAACGGGCACACCCCGCCGGGGCTGTAGCCGGTGTGGCGCACCACGTCCTCGGGCCCCGGGAGCCGCACCTTCCCGGTCCAGCCCAGGGCCCGCTTGAGCTTCGAGCCCTTCACCTTGGCGTCCCCCGCGGCCACCACCACGACCGGCCGGTCGCCCACCAGAAAGAGGATCGTTTTGGCGATCTCCCCCACCGAGCACCCCACGGCCGCGGCCGCGGTCTCGGCCGTGGGCGTCGGGGCCTCGAACTCCCACACCTCCACGCCCCGGGCGGCGAGGTGCGCTTTCACGTCGTCGATGGTCGGCATGGTTGGTCCGGTTTGAAAGCTGGAAGGCTGGAACGCTGGAAAGCCGTGAATCGTGAAATCGTAAATCGTGAATCGTGTGGCCGCTCCGCGGCCCTCGGGACGTTGAGACGCAGCGCCCACCCCGCCCCCGGGCCCGGAGTGTACCACAGAAGAGGGGAACCCGAGGCCAGCGCACCGCACCCGCCGTCTCCGCGCCCTCCGTGTCCTCCGTGGTTCCCTCTCTGACCGGAAACCGCGGACCGATTTTCCTTTACAAAACCCCTTTTCTCTGCTTTGTTTGCCGGCAGCCCTCACGACCGGAGAGTGCCGATGCGCATCCTGGTGGCGGAGCGGGACCCCTTTTGGCGCCGGCGGTGGGGGGCCCTGGATCTGGGCGCCCCCCTGGAACTCGTGGACGACGGCACCCGGGCCCTGGAACGGGCCTTTGCCGAGCCGCCGGCCGCCGTGGTCTGCGAGGTGCTCCTGCCCGGGATCGACGGCCTCACCCTGGTGCGCCGCCTGCGCGCCCATCCCCTGACGAGCCCCCTGCCGGTTGCCGTGGTCTCGAGCCTTCCGTTCGGCGACCGGGCCCGGGTGGCCGGGGCGGACCTTTTCTCCCAGAAACCCCTGGCCGACCGCGATCTCCGCGCCCTGGTCGAGCGCCTTCTCGCCGACCGCGCGCAAGGGAGAACCCCATGACTCGCGTCCCCACCCGCGTGCCGCACCTGGACCCCGTGCTCGGCGGCGGCCTGCCCCGGGGGGTGCTGACCCTTCTGGCCGGCCGGGCCGGAACGGGCAAGACGCTCCTGGCGCTCCAGTGGCTCTTCGGAAACGCCTCGGCCGAAGCCCCGGGCCTCTACGTGACCACCCTTTCGGAGCCCCAGGAGAAGCTCCTCCGGCACCTCGCGGGGTACGGGTTCTTCCGGGCCGAGGCCGTGGGCACGGCGGTGCGGTTCGCCGACCTGGGCCCCACCCTCCTCGACCGGGGCCCCGACGCGGCCCTCGAGGACCTCGAGGCGCTCCTTCGCGAGCACGAGCCGGCGTACCTGGTGGTGGACAGCTTCCGGGCCCTTGCGGATCTCGCCCCCTCGGCCGACCGGTTCCGACCCCTGGTGTTCCGGCTCGGGGCCCACCTCGCAACCCTGCCGGTCACCACGCTGCTCCTGGGCGAGTACGGGAGCCGGGAGGTCATGGAGACCGTGGCCGCGAGCGTGGTGGACGCCATCGTGTACCTCACCAACGAGGTGGACCCCGACCGGAGCGGCCGGCGGAGCCTGCGGGTGGTGAAACTCCGGGGTTCCGGGTTCCTGGAAGGGGAACACCCCCTGTGGATCGGCGACGACGGGGTGCGGGTGGCGCCCCGGACGACCACCCCGGAGCGGCCGGCCACCTACGAGCCCCTGACCCGCCGCCGGTCCACCGGGGTGGAGGGGCTCGACCGGCTCACGGGCGGGGGGTTCCTCGACGGCACGGCCACCCTGTTCGTGGGGGAGCCAGGCGCGGGGAAAACCACCTTCGCCCTCTCGGCCGTGGCCGCCGCGGCCCGGGCCGGGGAGCCGAGCCTCTACGTCTCGTTCCAGGAGGACCCGAACCAGCTCGCCGCGACGGCGGCCCGGCTGGGGGTGCCGGCGGACGGGCCCGTGACGTTCTTCTACACCTCGCCCGTGGAACTCACCTCCGACCGGCACGTGCTCGAGGTGGCCCGCCGGGCCGAGGCCTGCCGGGCCCGGGTCGTGGCGGTGGACAGCCTCACGGATCTGCGGGCCGGGGCGGGGGACCGGTACCTCGCCTTCGCCTACTCCCTGGTCCAACATTTCAAGGACCGGCGCGCGAGCCTCGTGATGACCCTGGAATCGAGCGATCTGTTCGGCCCGGTGCGGATCTCGGGGGCGGGCATCTCCCACGTGGCCGACAACGTGGTGCTCCTTCGCTACCACGAGGAGGCCGGCCGGCTCGCCACGGCGCTCACGGTGCTCAAGGCCCGGGGCATCGAGCACTCCCGGGAGATCGTGGGCTACGAACTCGGCACCTCGGGCGTGCGGGTGGGCGGGCCCGTGGCGGGTCCGGTGTTCGGGGGCGACGGTGGCTGAGCGGGCCGAGGCCGTGGTGGCCCGGGTGGTGCGGGCGATCCGGACGGCCCGGAGCCCCCCCGAGGCCTCGGAGGCGTTTGCCGCCTCGCTGGAGCCGGCCTGCCACCAGACCCTCTACGCGGTCCTGCTCGCGACCGAGGCCGAGCTGGAGCCCGCCGCGTGGCGCTGCCCCCGGCCCCGGCCCCAGCCGATCCCCCTGGGCTACGACCCGGTCCCCCGGCTCCGGGCCGCGGCCGGGCTCGGCCCCCAGGCCCCCCTGCGGGTGTTCCCCCTCTACCTCGACGATCCGGGCGCCCTCCTCGGGCTTTTCGCCTGCGGCGGGGCGCCGTGCCCCCACTGCACGGGAGCGGAGCCCCTGTGCGGGTCGCTGGCCGAGGTGTTGGCCCTCGTCCTGGGCCGGGCGCGGGAACTGGCCGGCGCCCGGGCCCGGGAGGCCCGGGCCGTGGACCTCCAGCGGGCCGTGGTGGAGAGCCTGCCCCTGGCCGTGGCCGTGTGCGACGGGCGCCGCCGGCTCCTGGCCGCGAACCGCCCCTTCCGCGAGGCCTGCCACGGGGAGCCCACGCCCGGCACCGACCTCGCGGCGCTCCTTCCCCCCGGCACACTGGACGGGGTGGACCTCCCTGCCCTGATCGCCCGGGCCGCCCGGGGGGAGCCGGCCTTCCATCCCCGGGTGCCCCACCGGGCGCCCCACCACGGCGACCGGGTGGTGAGCCTCTGGGTCACCCCGCTCCGGGACGGCGCCCTGACCCCCGGGGCCCTGGTGGCCCTGTACGACGTCACGAAGGAGGCCCGGGCCGAGGAGGCCCTGACCCGGGCCCAGCGCATGGAGAGCCTGGGGCGGCTCGCGGCCGGGCTCGCCCACGAGTTCAAGAACCTCCTCATGACCATCCAGGGAAACGCGGAACTCCTGGAACTCCATGGGGCGGAAGGCGAAAGCGGGGCGAAGCGGCTCGAGCGCATCGTCTCGGCCTGCCAGCGGGCCTCGGACCTGGCCCACCGGGTGCTCGCCTTCGGTCGGGGCACCCCGCCGCAGCGGCAGACGGTCGGCCTCGGGAGCCTCGCCCACCGGGTGGCGGAACTCGCCCGGCCGGCCCTGCCCAAGGGGGTGGACCTCCGGCTCCCGGAAGCCCCCGGCCCCGCGGTGGAGGCCGACCCCTCGGGCCTGGAGCAGGTGCTGCTGAACCTCCTCCTGAACGCCGGGGAGGCCGCCGGCGGCGCGGGAACGATCGAGGTCCGGGTGGGGGAAGCCGAGGGGGAGGCCTGGATCGAGGTGGCCGACGACGGGCCCGGCATGGCGCCCGAGGTGGCCGAGCGGGTGTTCGAGCCGTTCTTCACCACCAAGGGCGAAGGGAAGGGAACGGGCCTCGGGCTCGCCGTGGTCTACGGCATCGTCCGCGACCACGGGGGCGCCATCGAGCTCGACACCGCCCCGGGCCGGGGCGCCCGGTTCCGGGTGCGGCTGCCCCGGACGGAAAGCCCGGAGGACGGGTCGCGGCACGACTAACATTGCCGGAGGCGGGTGGGGGACTGGTTCCGGCCGGGCGCGAGTGCGGCACCCGTTTCGCCGCGCCTTCTCATGCCGTTTCCAGCCCGGTGGGCCGGGGCACCGGTGGCGGAAGTTCCGGAGCTTCGTAAGGGATCCAAGCCTGGTGGGGGCGCGGCGACGTGAGGGGCCGCACCCGGCGCTCCACCAGTCCCCCACCCGCGGATTGCCGGTAGCAATGCCGGGGATCTGAGACCACTTCCGTTCGAGCGAGTACCGCCGACGGACGTAGCGTCAGATCCGCGCCGCTTCGACGGGAACCAGCCCCCCACCCGCGCCCGCCAATCCCTTCAAAGGTCTTGGCAAGGACTCTCCCCCCGGCCTCCGTCGGGCCCCCGGGGCGCCTCACCGCGTCGCGGGAGCGGCCGGCTCACCCCTCCCGGAGCACCCGGGTCGCGTTCAGGACGGCGAGCACCGCCACGCCCACGTCGGCGAACACGGCCTCCCACAGGGAGGCCACCCCCGCCGCCCCGAGCAGCAGAAAGAGCCCCTTCACCCCGAAGGCCAGGGCGATGTTCTCCCGCACGATCCGGTTCGTGCGGCGGGCCACCTCCACGGCCGACACGAGGCCCGTGAGCCGGTCGTCCATGAGCACCACGTCGGCGGCCTCGATGGCGGCATCGGACCCGAGCCCGCCCATGGCCACCCCGATGTCCGCCGCGGCCAGCACGGGGGCATCATTGAGGCCGTCGCCCACGAACGCCACCTTGGCCCGGGGGTCCTCCTTCTCGGCCTCGAGGCGCCGGACCCACTCCACCTTGTCCTGGGGCAGCAGATCGGCGTGGACCTCGTCCAGGCCCAGCGCCCTGGCCACCGCCTCGGCCGCGCACCGCTCGTCGCCCGTGAGCATCACGAACCGGCGCACCCCGGCGGCCCGCAGCCGCTCTAAGGTTTCCCGGGCCTCGGGGCGGGGTTCGTCGGCCAGAAGGAGGTAGCCCGCGTAGGTCCCGTCCACGGCCACGTGCACCACGGTCCCCTCGAGGTCGCAGGTGTCGTGGACGAGTTCGTCGCCGTCCAGGTGCAGGATCCGGTCGTTTCCCACCAGGACCTCACGGCCGTCGATCACGGCCCGCACCCCGTGGGCCGGGATCTCCTCGTAGCGCCCGATCCGGGCGTCGTCCACCGGCCGGCCGTAGGCCTCCAGCACGGACCGGGCGATGGGATGGCCGGAGTGGCTCTCGGCCGCGGCCGCGAGCGCCAACACCTCTTCCTCGGCAAAACCGTTGTGGGGCACGACACGGGTCACCCGGAACACCCCCTGGGTCAGGGTGCCGGTCTTGTCGAACACGATGGTCCGCACCCACCGGAAGGCCTCGAGGAAGTTCGCGCCCTTGAACAGCACCCCCCGGCGCGACGCCGCCCCGATGCCGCCGAAGAACCCCAGGGGCACCGAGATCACCAGGGCGCAGGGGCACGAGATCACCAGAAACACCAGGGCGCGGTAGACCCAGTCGGCGTAGGCCTGGGGCGCCCCGAACCACCCCGCGATCCCCGGCGCCCGGGAGGCCAAGGGCGGAACCACGGCCAGGAGCACCGCGCCCAGGACCACGGCCGGGGTGTACACCCGGGAGAACCGGGTGAGGAACGCCTCGGTGGGGGCCTTTCGGGCCGCCGCGGTTTCCACCAGGTCGAGGATGGTCTTGACCGTGGACTCCCCAAAGGGTTTGGTGACCCGCACCGTGACGACCCCGCCCTGGTTCACCATGCCGGAGAGGATCTCGTCCCCCTCCGCCAGCGCCCGGGGCCGGGATTCGCCGGTCAGGGCCGAGGTGTCCACCGAGGTCCGGCCCTCCTCGATGACGCCGTCGAGGGGAACCCGTTCCCCGGGCTTCACCACGATCCGGTCCCCCACCCGCACCTCCTCGGGGGGTACCCGCAGGGTCTCCCCGTCCCGCCGGAGGTTGGCGTAGTCGGCCCGGATCTTGAGGAGGGCCGCGATCGACCGGCGGGAACGGTTCACCGCCCGGTCCTCGAAATACTGCCCCACCTTGTAAAAGAGCATCACGGCCACGGCCTCGGGGAACTCCCCGATGGCGAAGGCCCCGAGGGTGGCCACCGTCATGAGGAAGCTCTCGTCAAAGAGGTCGCCCCGCAGCACCCCGCGGACCGCCCGGCGCACCACGTCCTGGCCCGCCACGGCGTAGGCGAGCAGGTAGGGGAGGAACACGGCCCAACTCCCGAAGTCGCCGACCCGAAACCCCGCCCCGGGCCGTGGCACGAGCCGTTCCACCAGGAGCGCCAGCGCGAACAGGACCCCGGAGGCCGCCACCGCCTTCAGGATCGGCGAGACGCCCCGGGGCTCCGCCTCCAGGTGCCCGGCGTCGAGCCTCACGGGCCGGACCTCGGGCTCGATCCGGGTCACGATCTCCAGGGCCTGTTCCCGGCCCGCCGGGTCGTCGGCCTCCACCACCAGGGTGGACGAGGCGAAATGGAGCTCGGCCCGCACCCCGGGAAGGCGGTTGATCTCCTGCTCGATCTTCTCCGCGCAGGAGGCGCAGGTGAGGCCCTCGAGCCGGTACCGGGCCCCCGGCCGGCGCCGGGGCGGTTCCGCCACGGGAACGCCCCCCTGACCGCCACAGGAGCACGCGGGGCCCGCCCCCCCGTGCGGAGCCATGGGCAGCTCCCTCATGGCCGGTCCTCCTCCACGTGCCGGCGGGCCTCGGCAAAAAGGGTGCGCACGTGGTCGTCGTCCAGGGCGTAGAAGACGAGCTTCCCCTCCCGGCGGCTCTTCACGAGGCGATGGGCCTTGAGGAGACGGAGCTGGTGGCTCACGGCGCTCGGGCTCAGGCCCAGGAGCTCCGCGAGATCGCACACGCAAAGTTCCTCGGCCGCCAGGGCCAGGAGAATCCGGACGCGGGTCGGGTCCCCCAGGATCTTGAAGGCCTCGGCGAGCGCCTCCACGGGAGCCGTTTCCACCTCGTTTCGCGCCCGGGCCACCGCCTCGGGATGGATCAGGAGCTCCGAACAGACGTCCATGGGTTCCTCCTACCGAGCCCGCCCCAGTAGCCTTGCCCCCATGGCGGGCGGGGAGCCGGTTACCGACCGG
>CAZUYO010000070.1:0-3520 GCA_964624725.1 uncultured Thermodesulfobacteriota bacterium | reverse complement strand
CCAGCGTTTCGAGGAGACGCCACCCCATGCCGAACCTGGTTCTCGCCTCGGCCTCGCCCCGGCGCAGGGAACTGCTCGCCTCGGTGGGCATTGCCGTCGAGGTCCGGCCGAGCCACGTCGACGAAACCCTCGCCCCGGGTCTGCCCCTGGAGGACGCCCTGGTCCAGGTGGCCCGGCGAAAGGCGCGGGCCGCGGCCGGGGACGATCCGGACGCCTGGGTCCTGGGGGCCGACACCGCCGTGGTGGTGAACGACCGGGTCCTGGGGAAGCCGGCCGGCCGGGACGAGGCCCGGGCGATGCTCGAACGCCTCTCGGGCCGGAGCCACCGGGTGATCACGGCCGTGTGCCTCGTGGGCCCCGGCGGGGAGGACCGGAGCATCGCCGTGACCACCCGGGTCTGGTTCCGGGCTCTCGCGGCCGCGGAGATCGCGTGGTACACGGGGCTTCCCGAGCCCTACGACAAGGCCGGGGCCTACGGGATCCAGGGGGCCGGCGCGGCGCTGGTGGAGCGGATCGAGGGGTCGTACACGAACGTGGTGGGGCTTCCCCTGGCGGAGACCCTGGCCCTCCTCCGGGGCACGGGGATTCCGCCCTGGGAGCGGGCCGCCGGCCGGGTCCCCCGGGCGGCGGTTGCGGGAGAGGACGCAAGACCATGACGGAACCCACATCGACCGGGCAACGGTACCGGGAGGTCCTGGACGCGGTGCGGCAGGCCTGCGGCCGGGCGGGCCGCAGCCCCGAGGCGGTGACCCTGGTCGCCGTGTCGAAGACGGTGGAGCCCGAGCGCATCCTCGCCGCCTACGAGGCCGGGGCCCGGGACTTCGGGGAGAACTACGTGCAGGAGGCCCTGGGCAAGGTGGACCGCCTGCCGCCCGACGCCCGGTGGCACATGATCGGGCACCTCCAGTCCAACAAGGCCAAGCGCGCGGTGGAGACCTTCACCTGGATCCACTCCCTGGACCGGCCTTCCCTGGCCGAGGCCCTGGAGAAGGCCGCGGCGGCCCGGGGCCGCGTGCTCGACGTGCTCGTCCAGGTGAACGTGGGGGGCGAACTCACGAAGTCGGGCACCGACGAGGAGGGCGCCCGGGCTCTGGTCCGGCGGGCGCCGGAGTGGCCCCACCTGCGGCTCCGGGGGCTCATGGCGATCCCCCCGTACCGGGAGGACCCCGAGGAGGTGCGGCCGTACTTCCGGGCCCTCCGGGAACTGCGCGACCGGCTCCAGGCCGAGGCGCCCGAGGGGGTGCGGCTCGAGCACCTCAGCATGGGCATGAGCCACGACTTCGCCGTGGCCATCGAGGAGGGGGCGACCCTGGTGCGGGTGGGCACGGCGATCTTCGGGGCGCGGGCCTGAGTGCGTGGCTGGGAAGCTGGGAAGCTGGGAAGCTGGCGACAGGGCGGCCCGCGGCCGCTTAGCCGCCCAGCCGCCCAGCCGCCTAGCTGCCTAACTGCCTAGCCGCCTCGCCGCCCGGCGGCCCGAAAAGGACTTCAAGAAAGGGGATTCCGGCATGCAGACCCTTCCGAACCTTGCACTGATCGGCGTGGGCAACATGGGCGAGGCCCTGCTGCGGGGCCTCCTGGCCGCGGGCACCCTCACCCCCGACCGGATCGTGGGCGCCGAGAAAGTCGAAACGCGGGCCCGGGAGGTGGCGGCCCGGTACGGGATCCGGGTGGAGACGGCGGTGGAGGCCGCCTGCCGGGATGCCGAGGCCGTGATCCTGGCGGTGAAGCCCCAGGACGTGGACCCGGCGTTGGCCGCGATCCGGGCGGCCGGGGGCTCGCCCCTCGTGATCAGCATCTGCGCCGGCATCCCCCTGGCCCGGCTGGAGCAGGGTCTCGGGGCCGACGCCGCGGCCGTCCGGGTCATGCCCAACACCCCCGCCCTGGTGGGCGCCGGCGCGAGCGTGTACTGCGCCAACTCCCGGGTGACGGCGGAGCAGGCGGGCTGGGTCGAGGCGATCCTGGGCGCCGTAGGTACGGTGCACCGGGTGGAGAAGGAGGAACTCCTCGACACCGTAACCGGGTTGAGCGGGAGCGGCCCGGCCTACGCCTTCGCCGTGATCGAGGCCCTGGCCGACGGGGGCGTGCTCATGGGCCTGCCCCGGGATCTCGCGCTCCACCTGGCGAAGCAGACGGTCTTCGGCGCGGCGAAGCTCGCCCTCGAGAGCCCGGAGCACCCGGCGGTGCTCCGCGACCGGGTGACCTCCCCCGGGGGCACCACCGCCGCGGGCCTCCGGGAACTCGAGGCCCGGGGCCTTCGCTCGGCCCTGATCGAGGCCGTCCGGACGGCCACCCTGCGGTCCCGGGAACTCGGGGGGTAGCCGGAACCCTTCTCCCACCGGAGGCGCATCTGATGTTCGTTCTCGGCAACTTTCTCCTCGGGCTCGCCCGGGTGCTCGACCTGGTGCTGAACCTCTACTTCTGGATCGTGCTCGTGCGGGCGCTCCTGTCCTGGGTGAACCCCGACCCCTACAACCCGATCGTGCGGTTCCTCCACCGGGCCACCGACCCGGTGCTCTATTGGGTGCGCCGCCGGATCCCGGTGGTGTTCGGGGGCATGGATTTCTCCCCCATGGTCGTGATCCTGGGGATCTACTTCGCCCGGATCTTTCTCGTGCAGACCCTGGCCGACCTGGCCCTGCGGCTCCGGTAGCGCGGGGTCCCGGAGGGTTTGGGAACCACGGAGAACACGGAGGGCACGGAGCCCCCCAAGGAGAGTCCCCATGCGCCTCACCCCGGCCGACGTGATGGAACAGACCTTCCGCACCGTGTTCCGGGGGTTCGACCCGGTGGAGGTGGACGCGTTCCTCCAGCGGATCGCCGACGAACTCGAGCGGCTACGGGAGGAGCGCGACCGACTGGCGGTCGAACTGGAGGAGGAGCGAAAGGCCCGGCGCACCCTCGAGGAGGCCCTGGCCGCCGCCCGCACCCTCCAGGAGGGGATCCTCGAAAAGGCCCGTCAGGAGGCCGAACTCATCGAGGCCCAGGCCCGGCAGCGGGCCGACCGCGTGCTGGCCGAGGCGAACGAGGAACTCCTGCGGGTACGCCGCGACATCGAGGCCGTGCGGGAGCGCTGGAATCTCTGGCTCGCCGAGGCCGAGGCCCTCGGGCAAACGTTGCTCGGCTGGGTCGAGGAGAAGCGGGGCCGCCCCCCGCGGGAACCCGAGTTCATCGCCGAAGGCGATCCCGAGGAGGAGGAAACTCCGTAGCCCGCGGCGCGGCGTGCCCCCTCCCCCCTCCCTCCGGGGGAGGGGGATCCGGTGCCGCCCCGCGGCACCACCACAAAATGCCCTCTCCCCCTCAGGGGGAGAGGGTCAGGGTGAGGGGGGGCGGACCGAATGCCCGGGAAGAAGGGATGTCGGGATTTGGACGTGGCGTCCACAGGTTGGGACGGCCGCTGACGCTTGAATCACAAAGGATTTTAGCGTCCTAGCGTCCCAGCCTCCTAGCGTTCCAGCGGAACTTACCTGGAAAGGCCGTTCGATGCCGATTCGTGAGGTGCCGGGGGGGGTCGAGGTGGATC
>CAZUYO010000069.1:3893-11335 GCA_964624725.1 uncultured Thermodesulfobacteriota bacterium | reverse complement strand
GGGGAGCGGCCGCGGCGCGTGCCCTCACGCGCCGCAGCGGACCGCGCCGAGGCGGTCCCTGCGAGGCCGTACAGCGAAGGAGGGGCCCCCGGCCCCACCCCGTGGGAAAACCATGGGATTTCGGGAACGCCTCACTAGGTGTCTGTTTGAACGCAACTTGGTATCAGAACTTCCCGGTGCGCAGGATCGCGATGGCGAGCCCGAACCCCAGGAACCCGGCCACCAGGAACCCCAGGATCCCGAACACCGGGAAGTCCCACAGAAGCGGCCCCCGGCCGGCCAGCACGATGAGGCTCGAGCCGATGATCAGGGCCGACACGATCAGGGCGAACGAGAGCCGGTTCGTCGATCGGTCCATCTCGTGGAGCACCGGCTCGTAGCCCTGGTGCACGAAGTCCACCGCGAGCTTCCCCTCGAGGAGCTTTTGCAGGATGCGGGTGATCTGGCCCGGCACGGCCCGCACCAGGTCCCGGAGGTCCCGGGCCGTGCGGAACGCGACCCGCGCCTGGTACCGGGGATCGAGGCGTCGCACCAGGAGCTTGCGGGCGAAGGGCACGGCCTCGTCGAGCACCACGAAGTCGGGATCGAGGGTTCGGGCCAGGCCCTCCACCGTGAGGATCGACCGGGCCAGGAGGATCAGATCGGGCGGCACCCGGACCCGGTGGCGCAGCGCGATCTCCGAGGCCTCCCGGAGCAGGTGGCCGATCCGCAGATCCTTGAGGGGCCGGCCGAAATAGGGCTCGATGAGCTCCTTCAAATCCCGCTGAAACCCCCGGAGGTCCACCGAGTCCTCGGCGCTCCCGAGCCGCACGAAGCCCTCGGCCATCCGGGCGTAGTCCCGGGTCACCAGGGTCAGAAAGAGCTCCCCGAGGTGCTCCTGGGCCTCCTCGGAGAGGTACCCCACGGCGCCGAAATCCAGGAACGCGACCCGCCCCTCGGGGGTCACCAGCACGTTGCCGGCGTGGAGGTCCCCGTGGAACAGGCCGTCGTCGAACACCTGCTTCAAAAACGCCCGGGCGAGCACCCGGGCCCGGGGCCCCGGGTCGACGCCGTGGGCCCGGAGGGTTTCGGGCTCGTCGGCCGGCCAGCCCTCGACGGCCTCCATCACCAGGAGCCGTTTGGAGGTCAGCTCCCAGCACACCGCCGGGATCACCACCTCCTGGACCTCCTCGAAGTTCTGGCGGAACCGCTCGATGTTGGACGCCTCGAGGAAGAAGTCGAGCTCCCGGTTCAGGGTGCGGGCGAACTCGTCCACGATCTCCCGGGGCCGAAACGGCCGGGCCTCGGGGATGTAGCGCTCCACCAGCCCGGCCAGGAGGTACAGGGTGGAGAGGTCCTGGGACACGGTGCGCTCGACGCCCGGCCGCTGCACCTTCAGGACCACGGCCGTGCCGTCCACGAGCCAGGCCCGGTGCACCTGGGCGATGCTCGCGGCGGCCAGGGGCTCGGGCTCGATGCGCGAGAACACGGCCGCCGGGTCCTCCCCCAGCTCCGCGGCCACGATCCGCCGGACCTCCTCGAACGGAAACGGGGGCACGTGGTCCTGGAGCTTTCGGAACTCCTCGGCGTAGGCCGGGGACACCAGATCGGGCCGGGTGGAGAGCATCTGCCCCAGCTTGACGAAGGTGGGGCCCAGGTCCTCCAGGGCCAGGCGCCACTCCACGGGGGCCGGCACGTCCCCCTCCACCCCGCTTCGGCCCCGGATCCGACGGGAGAAGGGCACGAGCCGCCCCAGACCCGCCCGCTCCAGGAGCTGGTTGAACCCGTGCTTGGAGAGCACGAGGGCGATCTCCCGGATCCGGCCCAGCGACCGGTAGGTGCGGGTCAGGGTGAGCACGTTCACGGCCGGGGCGCCTCCGCCAGGACGAAGTCGATCTGCCGCCGGGCCACGCTGACCCGGTCCACCCGCACCCGCACCCGGTCACCGATCCGGAAGGTGCGGCCCGTGCGCTCCCCGATGAGCGACTGGGTCTCCTCGGAGAAGTGGTAGAAGTCGTCCCGCAGGCTCGACACGTGCACCAGGCCGTCCACGAAATAGGTCTCCAGCTCCACGAAGACCCCGAAGCTCGCCACCCCCACGATGAACCCCCAGTGCTCGGTGCCCACCTTGTCGGCCATGAACTCGCACTTTTTCCACTGCACGGCCTCGCGCTCGGCCGCCTCGGCCGCCCGCTCCCGGGCCGACAGGTGGGGGCAGGCCTCCTCCAGGTACTGCCGCTCCTTCTCGCGCCACGCCTTTGAGGCGGCCCGCCGCTGGAGGGCCTTCTTGAGCTCCCGGTGCACGACGAGGTCGGGGTAGCGCCGGATCGGCGAGGTGAAGTGGAGGTAGCGCTCCGAGGCCAGGCCGAAGTGGCCGAGGTTCTCCGGGGAGTACACGGCCTTGGCCATGGTCCGGAGCATCATGTTGTGGATCATGCGCTCCTCGGGTTTGCCCTCCACCTGGGCGATGAGCGCCTGGAAGTCCTTGGGGTGGGGCCGGGCCCGGCCCTTCAGGGTGTAGCCGAAGTTGTGCACGAACCGCCGGAACTCGGCGAGCCGCTCGGGGTCGGGGGCGTCGTGGACCCGGTAGGGGCAGGGGATGCGCTTCTGGGTGAGGAAGTCGGCCACGGCCTCGTTGGCCGCGATCATGAACTCCTCCACCAGGAAATGGGCCTCGTTGCGCTGGCCCCGCACGATGTCCTCGGGCCGGCCGCGCACGTCGAGCACGATCTCGGCCTCGGGCAGGTCGAAGTCCACGCTGCCCCGCTCCCGCCGCCGGGCCCGGATCAGCCGGGCCAGCTCCCCCATCTGGAGCAGCATGGGGGTCACGTCGGCGAGCTCCTCGGCCTCCGGGCAGTCCGGGTCGTCCAGGATCCGGGCCACCTGGGTGTAGGTGAGCCGGTGCCGGCTGCGGATCACGGCCGGGTAGAACCGCGAGGCCTCCCGCCGGCCGCCCCGGGTGAAGGTCATCTCGGCCACCATCGCCAGCCGGTCCACCCCGGGATTCAGGGAGCAGATGCCGTTGGAGAGCCGCTCCGGGAGCATGGGAAACACCCGGTCGGGGAAGTAGGTCGAGGTGCCCCGGGCGTAGGCCTCCTCGTCCAGGAGCCCCCCGGGCTTCACGTAGTGGCTCACGTCGGCGATCGCCACCCGCAGCCGAAACCGCCCCCGGTCGAGCCCCTCGAGCTCCAGGGCGTCGTCGAAGTCCCGGGCGGTCTCGCCGTCGATCGTCACGAAGGGGCGATCCCTGAGGTCCTCCCGGTCCTTGCGGTCCGACGGCCGCACCTTGGCCGGCACCTTCTCGGCCGCGGCCAAGACCTCCTGCGGAAACTCCACCGGGATGCCGTGCTTCAGGGCGATGGCCTTGGCCTCGGCCGACGACTCGCCCCGGTTCCCCAGCACCCGCACCACCCGGCCCTCGGGCCCGGCCTCCTCGGTGGGGAACGCCGTGATCTCCACCTCGGCGATCTGGCCGTCGGCCGCGCCCCCGAGATCGTCGGGGGCCACGTAGACCTCGTGGAGGAGCCGCTCCTCCAGGGGAACCACCACCGCGGCCTTGCGCCGCACCCGCACCACCCCGATGACCCGCGGGTTCGCCCGCTCCAGGATCCGGATGATCCGCCCTTCGGGCCCCTTGGGCGGCCGGCGCTCGATGCGGGCCACCACCCGGTCGCCGTGCATGGCGGCCCGGAGCCACCGGGGTTTGATGAACACGTCGGGCTGGTCGGGCTCCTCGGGCACCACGAACCCGAACCCGTCCGGGTGCACCGTGAGCCGGCCCACCACCAGGCCCACCCGCGAGGGGTGGGCGTAGCGGCCGCCCTTGATCTCCACGACCTGGCCGGCCTCGACGAGCTCCCCGAGCCGGGCCAGGAACTCGGCCTCCCGGGCCCGGGGCACCCGCAGCCCCTTCATGAGCTCCCGGGCGGTCAGGGGGTGGGGGGCCTTGTCCCGGAGATAACCGACGATGGTTTCGGGTTTGGGGGCCATGGGGTGGAGTCCTTTCGCTGTCGCGGGAAACGCCGTCAGCCGGCGCGGGTCCGTAGGAGCTTTGCGGTGGCCCGGGCCGCCGGGGTGCCGTCCTCCAGGAGGGCCTCGGCCTCGCCCGTGAGCAGCCGTCCCCGGCCGTTCGCCACCCGGCCCGTGACCCGGAGCGGCCGGCCCACGGGCACGGGCCGGAGATACCGCACGGTGAGCTCCGCGGTCACGGCCGGCGTGCCCAGGAGGGTGGTGAGCTTGCCCAGGGCCTCGTCCAGGAGCGTGGCCACCAGGCCGCCGTGCACGATGCCCTCGTACCCGATGTGGACCGGCCGGGGCGTCCACACGGTCTCGATCGTGCCCGCGGCCTCGTCGAACCGGAACTCCAGGCGGAGCCCCTCGGGGTTCTCCTTGCCGCAGACGAAGCAGTTGTCCTGCCAGCGCAGTTCCATGGCCGGTCGTTCCTCCGGAATGCGCCCGTTGCACATGGGCCCGGCAGTATAGCGGCGGGCGCCGGGGTGGGCAACGATCCCCCCGGGGCCCGGGTGGCGGCAAAGGCGCCTACCCCGCGGGTTTTCTTGATTTTCCGCCGGGCTTTGGGGTAGCGTACCCGGCTTCGTGTGACCGTCCGCGTTTCGAACCACACCGGGAGACCTCGGCCATGCTGAACCAGATCCGAAAGAACGTCCGGAACCCCTACGTCCAGGCGGTTCTGGGGCTCATCATCCTCGTGTTCATCTTTTTCTTCGGGTGGGGCGTGCGGTCCCAGAAGCCGGCCTACGTGGCCAAGGTGAACGGCACCGAGATCGATCTGGCCACCTACCAGCGGGCCTACGGGAACCTGGCGGAGCTCTACCGCCAGGCCTACGGCGAGCGCTGGAACGCCCGCATGGCCAAGGAGCTGGGGCTGGCCCGCCGGGCCCTGGACCAGCTCATCGACCAGGCGCTCCTGCTAGAGGAGGCCGACCGGCGGGACATCGAGGTCACCGACGAGGAGCTCGCGGCCGCGATCCAGGCGGTGGGGGCGTTCCAGGAGGGCGGCCGGTTCAGCAAGCAGCGCTACCTCCAGCTCCTCGACGCCAACCGGATCACCCCGCTGGAGTACGAGCAGTCCACCCGACGGGAGCTCCTCCTGCGCAAGGTGGAGCAGGCCATCCGGGCCCAGGCCCAGGTCACCGACGCCGAGATCGAGGCCGAGTACCGCGACCGCAACACCAAGGCCCGGATCTCGTTCGTGGCGTTCCGGCCCGAGGCGTTCGAGCCCCAGGTCGAGGTGACCGACGAGGCCCTGGCCGAGTACTACGAGGCCCAGAAGGAGCAGTACCGCACCCCCGAGCGCCGCTCGGCCCGGTACGTGCTCTTCGCCCCCGAGGCGTTCGAGAAGGACGTGGAGGTCACCGACGAGGAGATCCGCCAGGAGTACAACTGGCGGGCCGGCGAGTTCGCCGAGAAGGAGGCGGTGCGGGCCCGGCACATCCTGGTGCGGCTGCCCCAGAACGCCTCCGAGGACGAGGAGAAGAAGGCCCGCGAGCGGATCGAGAAGATCCGGAAGCAGATCGAGGAGGGCGCCGATTTCGCCGACCTCGCCAAGAAGGTCTCCGAGGACCCGGGCTCCAAGGACAAGGGCGGGGATCTCGGGTACTTCGAGCGGGGCAAGATGGTGCCCGAGTTCGAGAAGGTCGCGTTTTCCCTGGAGCCCGGCCAGTTAAGCGAGCCCGTGCGCACCCCCTTCGGGTACCACCTGATCCGGGTCGAGGACCACCGGGAGGCCCGGCAGAAGCCCCTGGAGGAGGTCCGGGACCAGGTCGAGCGCGACATCCGGCGGCGCAAGGCCCTGGAGCTCGCGTTCACCGCGGCCGACAACACCCTGATGGACCTGGAGGACGGCAAGGTCACCTGGGACGACCTGGCCAAAGACCACGAGGTGAAAACCACCCCGCTCCTGGCGAAGACCGAGCCCGTGCCCGGGGTGGCCAAGCCCGAGGAGTTCCGGGAGGTGCTCTTCTCCCTGGAGCCCGGGCAGCCCGGCGAGGTGCTCGAAACCCCCCAGGGCACCTACCTCCTCGCCCTGGCCGAGCGCAAACCGGCCGAGGTGCCGGCCCTGGAGGCCGTGCGGGACCAGGTCGAGGCCGCCTACCGCAAGCAGGAGGCGGTGCGCCTGGCCCGGAAGAAGGCCGAGGAGTTCCTGGCCGCGGCCCGGGAGAAGGGGTGGGAGGAGGCCGTCAAGGCCTCGGGCCTCGAGGCCGAGACCACCGACCCCTTCGTGAAAAAGGGCGGGGCCGTGCCCACGATCGGCTGGTCGCCCGAGCTCAAGGAGGCGGTGTTCGCGCTGGAGCCGGGGCAGGTGGCCGAGGAGCCCTTCGAGGTGAACGGCAAGATCTACGCCGTGCGCCTCGAGGAGAAGATCGAGCCCGACATGGCGGGGCTCGAGGCCGAGCGGGAGAAGATCCGCTCCGAGCTCCTCGGGAAAAAGCAGGGGCAGGTGTTCGAGGAGTACCTCCAGCAGCTCCGCAAAGAGGCCGAGATCGAGATCAACGAGGATCTGGTCCGGCTCGACGGGTAGGGAGGGTTCCCACCACGGAGGGCACGGAGGAGTTGGGGATTCGGCGGCCCGGCGCTCAGCGCCGGGCCGTTTTCGTTTCCGCGGCCCAGGAGACGACGGCGTCGAACCCCGGGCCGGACAGGCGGCCGGGGGGAAGCAGGGCCCCGATGCGGGCCGAAAGGGCCTCGTGGCCCGGGGTGCCCGGGGGGCACCACCGGGGGGCGGCCGGGCCCGGGAGCGTGCCCACGAGGACGCACGGGGCGCCGGCGGCGCGCAGCCGGCCCCCGAGCTTTCCCCCGGCGCCCCAGGCGTGGAGGTTCCCCACCAGCACGAGCATCCGGGGGGCGCCCGCCGCCAGAGCCTCCAGGACCCGGCGGGCCATGTGGCCGTCGCGGTCGCCCCGCTCGCCCCGGGGCAGGTCGAGGGCCACCAGCCGGACCGCCCCCTTCCGCCGGAGGGCCTGGAGGCTCCCGAGCAGGCGCCGGTACGACGGGCCCCCGATCACCGGCGGGAGGGCCGGCGTCCCGCCCCGGTCGAGCGCGGGCTGGAGGTCGGCGGGGAGCTCGAGCCCCACGGCGAGCCCCGGAAACCGCCGGGCCGCCGCGGCCGCCACCCGGCCGAACCACCGGTGGCCCGGCCCGAACCCGTGGCGTTCCCCCACCACCACGACCCGGTGGGCCTCCAGGGCCGCGAGCAGTGGACCGGCCGGGCCCGCCGGAGCGGACCCGGCCGATCCGGCGAGCACCCCCACGACGAAGGCGGCCGCCACGGCCGCCCGGATGCCTCCGTGCATGGAAAGGTCCGTTGTGAAAGGCTAGAAGGCTAGAAAGCTAGAAGGCTGGGAAGCTGGGAGGCGGGGAGGCCGCACAACGCGTGGCGACGGGGACGGGCGGGATCCCTTCACCCATTCACCATTCACCATTCACCATTCACGATTCACGAC
>CAZUYO010000069.1:1216-3883 GCA_964624725.1 uncultured Thermodesulfobacteriota bacterium | reverse complement strand
CGCCACGGCCGCCCGGATGCCTCCGTGCATGGAAAGGTCCGTTGTGAAAGGCTAAAAGGCTAGGAAGCTGGGAAGCTGGGAAGCGGGGAGGCGGGGAGGCGTGAGGGCCGCACAACGCGTGGAGATGGGGCCGGGCGAGCTCCCTTCACCCATTCACCATTCACCATTCACGATTCACGACCGGCGATTTACGATTCCCCGCCCTTCGCGTCCCCTGGGGCCGACGCCCTTCAGCCCTTCCGGTCCAGCAGGGTTCCCAGCATCTCGTCGGCCGTGCGGAGCACCTGGAGGTCGGCCTCGAACCCCCGCTGCCCCTCGATCATCGTCGCGATCTCCCGCACCGGGTCGGTGTTGGACCCCTCGGCCGGCTCCGTATCGGGGGGCTCCGGGGGAACCGGCGGCCCGGGGGTCTCCTCCCGCGCGGCCTGGGCCCGCACCCCGCCCGGGGTCTCCTGCAGGGTCACCTCGAGGCGCTTGTACCCGCGGGTCGTGGCGTTGGCGAGGTTCTTCGCGGCGGCGTCCACCTGGGTCTGCCGGGCGAGGGCGCCGGCCAGGGCGGAGGAGAGGGCTCGGATCATGGCAGCCTCCAAGGAACTTCGGTCCACGGTCGGCGGTCCACGGTGTTCCAGGCAACTTCCGCTCGGCGGCTGGGCGGCCTGGCGGCTAGGCGGCTGAAAATCTTCGGGGTCCCAGCGTCGCTGCCCGGTCCAACCGACGGGAGCGGCTGCCGTGTCAGGGGCCGGAATTCAGAGGTCAGATGTCAGAACCCCCCTATCCTCGGTCGTCTGTCCACGGAGTCCTGACACGGACGCCCCTTGCCCCGCCCTCCAGCGCGAGCACCGGCGCTTCCCCCGGGCCAGCGATTCGCGAGCTGGTCGCGCCCCGCGGCCTGCCGGGGGGTTCTCCTCCCTTCTCGGCCGCTCGGGCCCGCGGCTTGAATCCGCGGCGCCGGGGGCTATCTTTCCCGGGCAGCCGCCGGAGGAGACCCAGCCCATGGACCGCAGACGCCTCATCGCCGTGGCCCGGGGCGACGAGCCCGCGGACCTCGTGTTCCGAAACGCCCGGGTCCTCGACGTGTTCCGGGGCAGCCTCGAGACGGCCGACGTGGCCGTGGCCGAGGGCCGGATCGCCGGGGTGGGCTCCGGGTACCGGGGCCGGGAGGAGGTGGACGCCTCCGGCCGGGTGCTCGGCCCCGGGCTCATCGACGCCCACGTGCACCTGGAGAGCTCGCTGCTCCACCCCCGGGAGTTCGCCCGGGCCCTGGCCCGCCGGGGCGTCACCACGGCCGTCACGAACCCCCACGAGATCGCCAACGTCTCGGGCCTCCCGGGCCTGCGCTGGCTCCTGGCCGAAGGCCGGGGCGGGCCCTGCGAGCTCCTCGTCACCCTGCCCTCCTGCGTGCCGGCCACCGATCTGGCCACCTCGGGGGCCCGGATCGAGCCCAAAGACCTGGCCGCCCTCCGGGAACTCCCCGGCGTGGTGGGGCTCGGGGAGCTCATGGACCTGGCCGGCGCGGTGCGGGGGGATCCCCGGATCCTCTCCGAGCTCGCCGTGGGGTTCGACCGGATCGACGGCCACGCCCCGGGGCTCACGGGCCGGGCCCTCAACGCCTACCTCGCCCTCGGCCCCTCCACCGACCACGAGGCCACCGGCCCCGTGGAGGCCCGGGAGAAGCTGGCCCGGGGGATGCGCATCCTGATCCGGGAGGGGAGCGCGGCCCGGAACCTCGAGGCCCTGCTGCCCCTGGTGACCCCGGCCACCGAGCGCCGGTTCTGCCTGTGCACCGACGACCTCTCCCCGGCCGACCTCCGGGACCGGGGCGGGGTGGACTTCGCCCTGCGCCGGGCCGTGGAGCTCGGGCTCGACCCCTTCGTGGCCTGGCGGCTCGCCACCCTGAACCCGGCCGAGGCCTACGGGCTCTCTGACCGGGGCGCCGTGGCCCCGGGCCGGCGGGCCGACCTGGTGCTCTGGGAGGACCTCTCGGCGCCGCGGCCCGTGGCGGTGTACCGGGCGGGCCGGAGGGTGGACACCGCCTCCCCCGGCGGGCCCCTGCCGGGGCCGCCGCAGGCGCTCCGCGACACCGTCCGGATCGCCTGGGACCGGGTGGGGTTCGATCTGCCGACGGCCGGCCGGGCCCGGGTGATCCGGGTCGTGCCGGGCCAGATCGTGACCCGGGCCGAGGAGGTGGACCTCGGCGCCAAAGGCCCCGATCCGTCCCGGGACCTCGCCAGGCTGGCCGTGATCGAGCGCCACCACGGGAGCGGCCGGGTGGGCCTGGGGTTCGTGGCGGGCTTCGGGCTTCGCCGGGGGGCGCTCGCGAGCACCGTGGCCCACGACCACCACAACCTGATCGTCCTCGGCAGGGACGACGCCTCCATGCTCACGGCGGCCCGGGCCGTGGCCGAGGCCGGGGGTGGCATGGCCGCGGCCGCGGGCGAGCGGGTGCTGGCGCTCCTGCCCCTTCCGGTGGCCGGGCTCCTTTCGCTGGCGCCCCTGGAGGAGGTGGCCCGGGCCCAGCACGAGCTCGACCGGGCGGCCCGGGAGCTGGGGGTCACCCTGCCCGAGCCCTTCTGGACCCTGAGCTTCCTCGGGCTCGAGGTGATCCCGGAGCTCAAGCTCACCGACCGGGGCCTCGTGGACGTGGCCAACGGCCGGATCGTTCCGTTG
>CAZUYO010000069.1:0-1116 GCA_964624725.1 uncultured Thermodesulfobacteriota bacterium | reverse complement strand
TCTGAATTCTGACCCCTGACACGGCGCCCGCCATGGCCGAACGAATCCGGGTGCTCTACGACGAGGCCGAGATCCGGCGCAGGGTGGCCGAGCTGGCCCGGGCGGTGGACCGGGACCACCGGGGGGTGGACGAGCTCGTGCTCGTGGGGGTGCTCAAGGGGAGCTTCATCTTCCTGGCGGACCTGGCCCGGGCCCTCACCGTGCCCCGGCGGGTGGATTTTCTGGCCGTGTCCACCTACCCCGGGGAGACCCGGGAGCCCGGGGCGGTCCGGCTCCTCATGGACCTTCGCATCGACATCGCGGGCCGGCACGTGCTCCTGGTGGAGGACATCGTGGACACCGGCTCGACCCTGGCGTACCTCCAGGCGCTCCTCGCCGCCCGCAGGCCGGCGGAGCTCCGGACCTGCGTGCTCCTTCGCAAGGGCGCCCGGCTCCGCCACGACGTGCCCCTCCACTACGTGGGGTTCGACATCCCGGACGTCTGGGTGGTGGGGTACGGGCTCGATTTCGCCGAACGGAACCGGTGCCTGCCCTACATCGGGGTCGTGGAGCCACCCGAAGCGAGCGCGAGCCCGGCCTGAACCACGAGCCCCGGGTCGAGCTCGCCCAGGCACCGGGGGTCCGGGCACCCGATCGGTCCCCCGGCCGTGCACGGGGCGCAGGAAGCGGCGGTGCGCACCACCCGCACCCGGGGCCCCAGGGGCCGCCAGAGCCCCGGGTCGGTGGGCCCGAAGGCCGCCACGGTGGGAACCCCGAGGGCCGCGGCCAGGTGGGTCGGGCCGGCGTCGTTCCCCAGGTAGAGGGCCGCGCCCGCGAGGACCCCGAGGAGGTCCCCCACGGTCTCGCACGCCACGGCCCCGCCCAGGGCGTCCCAGCCCGGGGCGCCCCGCTCGGCCTCGGCCGGCCCCAGAATCACCCGCACCGGAAGGCCGAGGCGGCGGCCCAGGGCCCCGCAGGCCTCGGCCCAGAACGCCGCGGGGAAGTTCTTCTTGGGGTCGCCGCTTCCGGCGTGCACCGCGATCCACCGGGGCTCCCGGGCCGGCAGCACCGTGCGGCGCCAGGCCGGGAGCACCGGCCCCGGCGGCCGGGGCACCCCGGCCCGGTCGAGCTGGAGCG
>CAZUYO010000068.1:5745-11412 GCA_964624725.1 uncultured Thermodesulfobacteriota bacterium | reverse complement strand
GACACCTGACACGGTCTCCGGGGCGGGGTTCCGGCCCCGGTACGCGAACGGGCGGAACCCGGGGGTCCGCCCGTCGCCGCGGGTTCCGGATGCCGGCGGCGGCTATGCCCCGCCGTTTTCCTTGTCGAGCTCGAAGGCGTCGTGGAGCACGCGCACCGCGAGCTCCGTGTACTTCTCCTCCACCACGCAGGAGACCTTGATCTCCGAGGTGGAGATCATGAGCACGTTGATGCCCTCGCGGGCCAGGGTCTCGAACATCTTGGCGGCCACGCCGGCGTGGCTTCGCATGCCGACCCCCACGATGGAGATCTTGGCGATGCCGGTGTCGGCCTCCACGTGGGTGGCCCCGAGCTCCTTGGCCACCGGGTCGATCACCGCCAGGGCCCGCTTGAGGTCCGCCTTGGGCACGGTGAACGTGATGGAGGCCCGCTCGCCCTCCCCCACGTCCTGCACGATCATGTCCACCACGATGTTGCGCTCGGCCAGGGCGCCGAAGATCTTGGCCGCGATGCCGGGCCGGTCCGGAACCCCCCGCACGCTCACCTTGGCCTCGTTGCGGTCGTACGCCACACCGGCCACCACCACCTGTTCCATGTCTTCCGTCTCCTCCACCACCCAGGTGCCCTCGTCGTCGGAGAACGACGAGCGCACATGGATCGGCACCTTGTACTTCTTGGCGAACTCCACGGACCGGATCTGGAGCACCTTGGCCCCCACGCTCGCGAGTTCCAACATCTCGTCGTAGGAGATGCGTTTGAGCTTGCGGGCGCGGTCGCACACGTTGGGATCCGTGGTGTACACGCCGTCCACGTCGGTGTAGATCTCGCAGGAGTCCGCGTTGAGCGCCGCGGCCACGGCCACGGCGCTCGTGTCGGAGCCGCCCCGGCCCAGGGTGGTGATGTTCCCGGTGTTCGGGTCCACCCCCTGGAACCCGGCGATCACCACCACCTTGCCCTCGGCCAGGGCGGTGCGGATTCCGTCGGTTTCCACCTGGGAGATCCGGGCCTTCGTGTGGGCGCTGTCGGTGAGCACCCGGCACTGGAACCCGGTCATCGACACGGCCGGCACCCCCATGGCGTTCAGGGCCATCGAAAGGAGCGCGATGGTGACCTGCTCCCCGGTGGCCAGGAGCACGTCGAGCTCCCGCTCGTCGGGGAGGTCCGTAAGCTCGTTCGCCATGGCGATGAGCCGGTCCGTGGTGCCCGCCATGGCCGACACCACCACGACCACGTCGTGGCCCTCGGACCGGTACCGGGCCACCCGCCGGGCCACGTTGCGGATCCGGTCGAGATCGCCGACCGAGGTCCCTCCGTATTTCTGGACGATCAGGGCCATCCCTACTGTTCCCTCCGCCGCCGGGCCATCCGGTGGATGGAGAGCCCCATGGTGTCCTCGCTGGCCTCCAGGATCACCTCGCTGATGGTGGGGTGGACGTGGATCGTCGTCACGATGTCGCCCGGGGAGGCCTCCATGCGCATGGCCACCGCCACCTCGCCCACGATGTCGGAGGCGTGGGCCCCCACGATGGTCGCCCCCAGGATCCGGCCCGTGTCCTCGTGGGACAGGATCTTGATGAACCCCTCGGGTTCGCCCATGCACAGGGCCTTGCCGCTCGCGCCAAAGGCGAACCGGCCCACCTTGTAGGGGGTGCCGCTCGCCTTGAGCTCGTCCTCCTTCGCGCCCACCGAGGCCACCTCGGGCTTCGTGAACACGGCGTAGGGCACGATGGAGTAGTCCATCCAGTACTTCTTGCCGAGGCTGTTGTGCATGGCCACCAGCGCCTCGCTCGTGGCCACGTGGGCCAGGAGGTACTGGCCCACCACGTCGCCCACGGCGTACACCCCGGGCACCGTGGTTTCCATCTCGTCGTTCACCCGGATCCGGCCCCGCTCGTCGGTTTCCACCCCCAGGTCCTCGAGCCCGATCCCCTCGCTGGCCGGCGCCCGCCCCACGGCTACCACGGCGCAGTCCGCGAGCACCCGGTCCCCCCCCTCCAGGGCCACGCTGACCTCGGAGGAGCCCGCCTCGGCCCCGGCCACCTTGACCCCGGTTCGGATCTCCACCCCCAGGGCCTCGAGGCTCCGGTGCACCGTCCGGGACGCCTCCTTCTCCTCCGTGGCCAGGATCCGGTCGAGGGCCTCGATCACGGTCACCCGGCAACCGAAGGCCGCGAACATGTAGGCCAGCTCGCACCCGATCACGCCCCCGCCCACGATCGCGAGCCGCTGGGGAAGGGTCTCGAGGTCCCAGATGGAGTCGCTCGTGTGGATGCGGACCCCGTCGGGCTGGATGCCCGGAAGGCTCGCCGGCCGCGACCCGGTGGCCACGATCACGTTGCGGGCCCGCACCACCCGGCTCGCGCCGTCGGGGGTGCGGACCTGGATGGCGTCGGGGGCCGTCAGCGCCCCGCGCCCCTGGATGACCTCGACGCCGTAGCCCTGCAGGAGCTTTTGCACGCCGCCCACCAAGGTGCCCACGACCCGGTTCTTCCGGGCCACGCAGGCCCCCAGGTCGACCCCCTCGAACGCCGCGCGGATCCCGAACTCGGCCCCGTTGCGGACCGCCAACGCCCGCGACGCGCTCTCGTAGAACGCCTTGGAGGGGATGCAGCCCCGGTTGAGGCAGGTGCCCCCGAGGCTCGCCTCCTCCACCACGCACACCTTGGCCCCCAGTTGCCCGCCGCGGATCGCCGCCACGTACCCGCCCGGGCCGCCCCCCAACACCGCCACGTCATACATCTCCATCGAGAACCTCCCTCCGCAAACGCGCCTCGATCCGCGCCACGACCGCCCGAAGGACGGCCTCACTCGTAGGACCGGAAGCCCACGCCTCGACCGCGCGCTCCCCCCCCGCCCCTCCGGGGCACTCGAGCCGCACCATGAGCCGATCTTCCGGAAATTCCGCAAGAAACATGTCGGGCCATTCTATCACGCACACGTCCGGCCCATACAACACCTCGTCCAGGCCCGCATCGCCCAACGCCCCCCCTTCGGCCAGCCGGTAGAGGTCCAGGTGGTGGAGCCGCATGCGGCCCTGGTACTCGTTGTGGAGCGTGAAGGTGGGGCTCGTGACCCTCTGCCACCGGGGGCAGCCCAGCCCCTTGGCGATCCCCTTGGTGAACACGGTCTTCCCGGCTCCCAGATCCCCCGAAAGCCCCACGACGAGCCCCGGCCGGGCCGCCTCGCCCACGGCCTCGCCGAGGGCCACCGTGTCTTCCGGGCCGTGGGAGACGAAGGTGGCCCTCATCCCCCGCCCATGGCCCGGATCACGTCCACCTTGCCGATCACGCCCGCGAGCCGGCCCTCGGCGTCCAGCACGGGCAGGGTGTGGATGTGGCGTTCGGCCATGATCCGGGCCACCTCCTCCACCGGGGTGTCCTCGGTCACGGTGACCGGATCGGGGGTCATGATCTCCTCGACCGTGGTGGCCGCCATGCGCCGGAGCTCCTCCTCGAGCTTCTTGGAGCTTCCCAGCACGATCACCGCGTCGAAGATCGTGATGGCCGTGGGGATGTGGAGCCGCTGGTTCTGATGGAGGAGGTCGCCTTCGGTCACCACCCCCCGGAGACTGCCCTTCTCGTCCACCACCGGAAAGCCGCTCACCTTCTTCTCGATGAAGAGCCGGCTCAACTCCTTGAGCGGCGTGCCGGGACGCACCGTGAGCACGTCGCGGGTCATGATGTCTCGGGCGGTTTTCATCGTTGCTCCTTCGTCGGCTGGGAGGCTGGGACGCGAAACGCCGGGCGACCCCCGCGTTGCGGTCCGTCCCACCCCGTGGGAGCAGCCTCGGGTATCAGGGGTCAGAATTCAGAGGACGGATGTCAGGAACCCCTGTCCTCTGTCCTCTGTCTTCCGACACCCGGCACGCCGGCCGGGGGGAACCACCGGTCCCGGCCCGGCGGCGGGGCCGCGGCCGACCCGATCCGGGCCATCGCCTCGGGCAGGCGGGCCAGGAGGTCTCCGGCCATCCGGCCCTCCACGCCGGCCGCCGCGGCCGCGTCGCCAGCCGCCGCATGGACCCAGGCCCCCAGCCGGGCCGCGTCGAAGGGCGCCAGCCCCCGGGCCAGGAGGGCCCCGATCACGCCGGCCAGCACGTCCCCCGTGCCGGCCGTGGCCATGCCCGGGTTCCCGGCCGGCACGAGCCCGACCCGTTCCCCGGGCGCCGCCACCAGGGTTCCCGCCCCCTTGAGCACCACCACCGCCCCGGTGCGCTCGACCAGGGCCTTGGCCGCCCCCACCCGGTCGGCCTGCACCTCGGCCGTGGACCGGCCGAGAAGCCGGGCCGCCTCCCCGGGATGGGGGGTGAGCACCCGGTCCGGGCCCAGGCGGGGCGTTCCGGCCGCGGCCAGGAGGTTCAAGGCGTCGGCGTCCACCACGCAGGGGCCCTCCGCCCGTTCCAGGAGCGCCCTCACCAGCCGCCCGGCGTTCTCCCCCGTGCCGAGACCCGGACCCACCACCCAGGCGTCGGCGGGCTCTTCTGCCAGCGCTTCCCAGGCCCCGGCCGGCCAGTCGGGCCCCTCGCCCACCGGGCGGGTCATGACCTCCAGGGGCAGCCGGGCCTCGATCCCGAGCCCGCCGGGGGAGGCCACGGTGGCAAGCCCGGCACCGGCCCGCAGCGCCCCCACCGCCGCGAGCCCGGGGGCCCCGGTCTTTCCCCCGCTCCCCCCGACCACCCACACGTGGCCCAGGGTGCCCTTGTGGGCGTCGGGGCGCCGGCCCACGAGCCCCCCGAGATCTTCGGGCTCGATCAGGGCGACCTCGGGCGCCACCCGGCCGACCCCGGACCGGGGGATCCCGATGTCCACCACCGCGAGCTCTCCGCGCAGCCCGGCGCCGGGAAACAGGAAGTGGCCCCGCTTGGGCCAGGCGAAGGTCACCGTGAGGTCGGCCCGCACGGCCGCGCCGCGAACGGCCCCGGTGTCGGAGTCGACCCCCGAGGGGATGTCCACGCTCACCACCGGCGCCGGCGCCTCGTTCATCCAGCCGATGGCCCGGGCCGCCAACCCCTGGACCTCGGCCCGGAGCCCCGTGCCCAGCACCGCGTCCACGACGAGGGCGGCGCCCCGGACCCGGGCGGCCGCCTCGGCCTCGCCCCCCTCGGTCACCTCCACCAGCCGCCCGCCCGAGCCCAGCAGGGCCCCGAGGTGCACCGCCGCATCCCCAGCGACCCGGTCGCGGGAGCCCAGGAGCACCGCGACCGCGTCGAGGCCGTAGTTTTTCAGGCACCGGGCCACCACGAACCCGTCGCCCCCGTTGTTCCCGCGGCCGCACACCACCACGACCGGGCCCCGGCCCGCCGCGGCGGCGAAGCGGTCGAGAAGGGCCCGCGCCACCCCCCGGCCCGCGGTCTCCATGAGCACCGGGCCCGGCACCCCGACCTCCTGGATCGTCCAGGCGTCCAGGGCCTTCATCTCTTCGGCGGTCAGGAGTTCGAGCATGGCGTTTCCGGGCTAGGCGGCTAGGCGGCTAGGCGGCCGGGCCGCTTGGCGGCTAGGCGGCCAAAAGCATTTTTAATTTCGGCATGATAGGCTATCCCACCTTGTGGGAGCGGCGTTCGGGCCGTGGCATCCGTTCTTTCGGGGCTTCGGCCCGGCCCCCCTCACCCTGCCCCTCTCCCCCCGTGGGGGAGAGGGTCTTCGGTGGTACCCGTGGCGGCATCGAGTCCCCC
>CAZUYO010000068.1:0-5645 GCA_964624725.1 uncultured Thermodesulfobacteriota bacterium | reverse complement strand
AGCGCCAGGCCGGCGTCGTGGCTCAGGCTCAGGTGGATCCGGGCGCCCCCCAGCGCCTCGGCCCGTCGCAGGGCCTGCCCGTGGAGCCGGACCGCCGGCGGCTGGCCCCGGCCTCCGGTGATCTCCACGTCGGTCCAGCGCACCCCGGCGGACCAGCCGGTGCCCAGGGCCTTCAGCACCGCCTCCTTGGCGGCGAACCGGGCGGCCAGGGACTCGGGGGGCAGCACCGTCCCGTCCCGGCGTTCCTCCCCCGGCCGAAACACCCGCCGCAGGAACCGTTCGCCGTGGCGCTCGAGGGCCGCCGCGATCCGGCGGATCTCCACCAGGTCGGAGCCCACCCCCCGGATCACCGGCGGGCCGCCTCCTCGGCGAGGATCGCCTTCATCTCGGCCACCGCGGCCTGCAGCCCCACGAAGATGGCCCGGCCCACGAGGGAGTGGCCGATGTTGAGCTCCTCCACCTGGGGAATCCGGGCCACCGGGCGCACGTTTCGGACGTTGAGGCCGTGGCCCGCGTGCACCGCGAGCCCCGCCTCGGCCGCGAGCCGGGCCGCGCTCCGGAGCCGCTCGAACTCGGCGTCGGCCGCCGGCGTTCCCCAGGCCTCGCAAAACGCCCCGGTGTGGAGCTCCACGGCCCGGGCGCCGGCGCGCACCGAGGCCTCCACCTGCCGGGGGTCCGGGTCGATGAACAGGCTCACCCGGATCCCGGCCGCGGCGAGGGTGTCCACCGCCCGGCGGACCGCCTCGGCCTGGCCGGCCACGTCGAGCCCCCCCTCCGTGGTGATCTCCTCGCGCTTCTCGGGGACCAGGGTGGCCGAGTGGGGCCGCCGGGCCGCGGCGATCCGGAGCATCTCGTCGGTGACGGCCATCTCCAGGTTCACCGGCACGCTGGCCGTGGCCAGCACCCGCTCCAGGTCCTCGTCCTGGATGTGCCGCCGGTCCTCCCGGAGGTGGAGGGTGATCTGGTCGGCCCCCCCGAGCTCGGCGAGCACCACGGCCCACACCGGGTCGGGCTCCCGGATGCGGCGGGCCTGGCGGACCGTGGCCACGTGATCGATGTTCACCCCGAGCCGGATCATGCGGCCTCCTCCCCGATCTCGCGGCGCACGGCCTCGCAGATCTCGGCCGCCATGGCCCGGATCCGGTCTTCGTCGTCCCCCTCCACCATCACCCGCAGCTTGGGCTCGGTGCCCGAGTAGCGCACCAGCACCCGGCCGTCTTTGCCGAGTTCGGCCTCCACGGCCCGGAGGACCCGCTGGACCCCCGGCAGGTCTTCCACGGGCCGCTTTTCCCGCACCCGCACGTTCTGGAGCACCTGGGGCACGGCCTCCATCACCCGGGCGAGTTCGGAGAGGGGCTTCCCCGACCCCACCACCACCGCCAGGAGCTGGAGCGCGGCCAGAACCCCGTCGCCCGTGGTGGCGTGGTCGAGGAAGACGAGGTGCCCGGACTGCTCGCCCCCGAAGTTGTACCCGTCGGCCCGCATCCGTTCCACCACGTACCGGTCCCCCACCCGGGTGCGCACGAGCCCGAGGCCCACCTCGGCGAGCGAGCGCTCGAGGCCCAGGTTGCTCATGACCGTGGCCACCACGGCCCCGCCCTTCAGCCGGCCCCGGGCCTGGAGGTCCCGGGCGCAGATGGCCATGATGTGGTCCCCGTCCACCTCGTTTCCGTGCTCGTCCACCACGATCACCCGGTCGGCATCCCCGTCGAGGGCGATCCCCAGGTGGGCCCCCCGGGCCCGCACCTCCTCGGCCACGCATTCCGGGTGGAGGCTCCCGCAGTCGGCGTTGATGTTGGAGCCGTCGGGGTGGATCCCGATCGGGATCACCTCGGCCCCGAGCTCCTCGAACACGGCCGGGGCCACCCGGTAGGCGGCGCCGTTCGCGCAGTCCACCACGATCCGGATCCCCTCGAGGGTGAGGTGGGAGGGGAAGGTGCTTTTCAGGTACACCACGTACCGGCCCACCGCATCGTCCACCCGGAACGCCTTGCCCACCTCCTCGGCGGTGGGGCGCACGTGATCGAGCTCCCCGTTGAAGATGTGCTCCTCGATCTCGGCCTCCACCTCGTCGGGCAGTTTGAACCCGTCGCGGTCGAAAAACTTGATGCCGTTGTCCTGATACGGGTTGTGGGAGGCCGAGATCACCACCCCGGCGTCGGCCCGCATGCTCGAGGTGATGAACGCGATCCCCGGGGTGGGCAGCGGGCCCACGAGCAGGATATCGACCCCCATCGAGCAGATCCCCGAGGCGAGCGCGTTTTCGAGCATGTACCCCGAAAGCCGCGTGTCCTTGCCGATCACGATGCGGTGGCGGCCGCTCTTGCGCTCCTTGAACACGTGGGCCGCGGCCCGGCCCAGCCGAACCATCATCTCGGCGGTCATCGGCTCGATGTTGGCGACGCCGCGGATTCCGTCCGTGCCGAACAATTTCCGTCCCATTGCCCCATCCTCCTGCAGCCGAGGGCTGGAAGGCCAGAAAGCCAGAAAGCTAGAACGCTGGAAAGCAGAACGCCTCAAACCCAAAGGGGGCGCGATCGGGAGCCTGCCCCCGCCCCGTCACGGCGGGCCTCATTCCGGCGCGATGGGGGGATGTCCCTCTGCGGCGGGTTCGGCCGGCGCCGAGGGCGTGGCGTCCTCCTGCGATTCCCCGGGCGCCCCCGACGGCGGCTCCACGATGCGCTCCACCGTGTTCGGGTCCACCTCCACCACCTCGACCGTGGGCGGCGCTTCGGCCACCACCCGCACCGGCCCGGCGCCCCCCGGCTCGGCCCGGACCCGGATGTCTTCCGGCACGATCCGGGCCACGGCCCGGACCGGCCCCCGGATCTTCACCCGCACCGAAGGCGGCACCAGGGTCCCCCCGCCGGGCCCGGGGGAGACCGGGACCCCCAGAAACTCCCGTTCCCCCACGATCTCCCGGATCACCGCGGTCACCTTCACGCTGGTCACGTCCAGGGGCCGGATCGTGGGATCGGGGAACGCCAGCGCCACCGGCCGGGTCAGGCTCCCCGTGGCCCCCGCGACGTCCACCGGTTCGGTGGGCACCTCGTCCAAGCCGCGGAGCGCCCGTTCGGCCCCGCTCACCCGCACCTGGGCGGGGTCGGCCTCCAGGGAGACCACCTCAAACCCCTCGGCCGGGGTGCCCCGGAGCCGCGGCTTCACCCGCACCGCCTTCTCCACCCGCCGATCCACGTCCACCGTGATCACCGACGGGGAGATGTAGGTCACGTCGACCCCCCGGGGCAGGTTGAGCCGCGAGGGCAGGATCTCGAACGAGCTGATCCCGGGCTGCACCCCGTCCAGGCTGAGCGACACCCGCAGCTTGGCCGGGTCCATGGCGGCCAGGAGCGTGCGCGGCCCGTTGATCCGCACGCGGATGGCCTCGGGCACCGGGCTCACGATGACCCGGTCGGCGGGGATGCCGGTGAGCTCCAGCGGAACGGTGAGGCTCACCTCGCTTCGCTTCTCCCCCACGACGAACATCCACAGGAGCACCGCAAACCCCAGCGACAGGAGCTTGAGGCCCCAGTTCTCGGTGAGCCACGCCCGCCACCGCAGCGTCACGGCCGGGCCTCCGCGCGGCGGATCTTCGCCTTGGCCTTCTCGCCCCGGGCCCCGGCCTCCCCCATCCGGAACAGATTGAGGAGCACCTTGCGCAGGGTGGCGCCGTCGAGGTCCCGGGTCACCCGGCCGTTCACGGCCACGGAGATCGCCCCGCGCTCCTCGCTCACCACGATCACCACGGCGTCCGTCTCCTCGGTGAGCCCGATCGCGGCGCGGTGCCGGGTGCCGAAATCCTTGTCCAGGTCGGACCGGGTCGTGAGCGGCAGCAGACACCCCGCCCACAGGATCCGCCGGCCCCGCACCACCACGGCGCCGTCATGGATCGGGGAGTAGGGGAGGAAGATGGCCTGGAGGAGCTCCCGCGAGACCAGGGCATCGAGCGCGACCCCCTTCTCCACCTGGTCGTCGAGCCGGGTGTCGCGCTCCAGCACGATCAGGGCCCCGATCCGCTTGTTCGCGAGGCTCACCGCGGCCCGCATCAGCTCCTCGATCACCGCGGCCTCCTGGGCCCCCTCGCGTCCCCCCAGGAACGGGTTCATGCCCACGTGCGCCAGGGCCCGGCGGATCTCGTTTTGGAAGAGCACCACGATGACGAGGATGATGGACGAGAGGAAGGCGTTCAAAAGCCAGTGCAGGGTGAAGAGCTCGAACACCTGGCTTCCGACGTAGGCCACCACCAGGATCGCGAGCCCGACCAGGATCTGGAGCGCACGGGTCCCCTTGAGCAGGAGGAAGATCCGGTAGATCACGAACGCCACGAGCAGGATGTCCACCACATCCTGCACCCGCAGCCCGCTCAAGAGGTCGAGCAACCGTCACTCCTCCACGGCGCTACTCACCGCCCACGCCAGGTCCGCCGCCCGGCGGGTCGCCCGCACGTCGTGGACCCGCAGGACCCGGGCGCCTCCCGCCACGGCCAACACCGCCGCGGCCAACGAGCCCTCCAGCCGGTCTTTGGGATCGTCGATGCCCAGGGTCTTCCCGATGAAGGATTTGCGGCTCGCGCCCACGAGAATGGGGCATCCCAGCGACCGGAACTCCCCCAACCGCCGAAGGAGCACCAGGTTCTGGCCTGCGCTCTTCCCGAACCCGATCCCCGGATCGATCCAGACCCGGTTCCGGTCCACCCCGGCCCCGACGGCCCGGTCGACGCTTTCCTCCAGGGCCCGGAAGATCTCCCCCACCAGGTCGTCGTACGTGGTGTCGGATTGCATGGTGCGCGGGTCGCCCCGCATGTGCATGACCACCAGGCCCGCCCCCGACTCGGCCACGGTTTGGGCCATCGCGGGGTCCATCCGAAGGCCGCTCACGTCGTTCACGATGGCGGCGCCCGCGTCCACGGCCTTCCGGGCCACGGCCGCCTTGTAGGTGTCGACCGAGATCGGCACGCCCACCCGGTGGGCCAGGTGCTCGATCACGGGCAGGACCCGCCGCTCCTCCTCCTCCTGGGGCACCGGCGGGGCCCCGGGGCGGGTGCTCTCGCCCCCGACGTCCAGAAGATCGGCCCCCTCCTCCACCATGGCCAGCGCCCGGTCGAGCGCCGCCTCCGGTTCGAAGAACTCGCCCCCGTCCGAGAACGAATCGGGGGTGACGTTGAGGATGCCCATCACCAGGGGCCGGGCGTCGAGGCGGAGCGTCCCGCCGTGCCAGCGAAACTCCGCGGGCTCCCCGGCCCCCAGGAGCGCCTGGATCTCCTCGGCCAACCGCTTGAGCCCGAAGGGTTGGGGCCGGAGCTTCCGCACGAGCCGGCGCACCTGCTTGCGGGTGCCCAGGATGATCGCGTCGGAGCGCTCGGCCGAGCAGTTGACCACGCCCCGAGCCACGGCCGCGTCCCCCCCCAGGGAGAGCATCTCCTGTTTCAGGATGTTCGCCGCCGGGGACTTCAGGCCCTCGACCCGGATCGCCAGGAACCCGGCCTTGTCGATCATCCGCGCCACCCCGGCCGCGTCGGCCCCCACCCGTTCCAACTCGGCCCGGGCCCGCTCGGGTTCCGTCAGATCCATGATGCGCAAGTGGTACACGGGAGACTTCCTCCTGGCTAGGCGGCTAGGCGGCTAGGCGGCTAGGCGGCTAGGCGG